>JAEWWM010000088.1 GCA_023458915.1 Bacillota bacterium | reverse complement strand
CGGAAGCGCAGAGGTCTAATTCAGACTTTGCTCAAATTAAAGCCAGATTTCTTTTCAGGACTCCTCCTAAGACTAAGATTACCGCAAATATGGTGATTAAATTTAACGGCAATGTGTACGATATTGCATACATAAATGATTACGGTTATGACCGGTTATATACCGAGATACTTGCTGATTTAGTGGTTAAGTAAAAGGAGGCTGCGTTATGGCTGAGTTCTCTTTTGATTTTGATGTTGTTTGATTTTGATGTTGGTGAAATAATTCCAAACGCTCTGCAAGACGAAAGCTTAGCGCTTGAAATGGTTAAAGCTGGGCAAGACGTAATGAAAAGCGCAATTGAAAAAGGTGCTTCTAAGCATAGGCGCACCGGATCTATGGCAAATTCCGTAAAATCCGGGAAACCGTATATAAATGATAGCGGCGCAGCAGTCGGGAAAGTTAGTATTTCAGGGAAAGACAAATCTGGCATGAGCAATGCATACAAAGCTATGTGGATTGAGTATGGTACAAAGAATTACTCTGCACAGCCATTTGTAAGGCCTGCAATACAATCTGCTCAAAGCGCGATAAATGCCGCAATGAAAAAAGTTTATGAAAGCAAAATGAAGTAAGGCGATGATAAAATGAATATAAACCCGCTGATAGAAACCGCATTTAAAAATTTTACAGTAAGCAGCAAATTGATACCCATTTCATTTATGAGGTACACTGGAAGTGAAACATCATATCTTACATACTACACATGGCTTGAACAACCTCAGGATTTTTCAGATGATGATTATCACTCTGAACTCGTAAACGGCACAATAGATATTTTTTCAAAAGGCAATTTTAAAAGCATTTTAGAAGCAGTAAAAACGAAACTCAAAGAAAATGGATTCACTTGGACAGATAACGGGCCCGAAACATACGAAGACGCCACGGGTTATTATCAGAGCCATAATGAATTTCCACATATGAGATTCCATGATTTAAGGCATTCATGTGCAAGTATACTATATGGCAAAGGCTGGCAACTAAAAGATATTCAAAGATGGTTGGGCCATGCTGATATAAAAACCACTGGAGACATATATACTCATATCAGTAACTTGCGTGAAAAGACATTAGCAAAAGATTTAGAGGGAACATTTTCATTAACAGCTGGGTAAAAATATTTGTTAGCCAAATGTTAGCCAAAAGGAATATTTAAAAGGCTTCCATAAAAACAAAAACTGCCACAATGGCAGCAGGACTGGGGTTAAACTGGTCGAGGTGACAGGACTCGAACCTGCGGCATCTTGGTCCCAAACCAAGCACTCTACCAAACTGAGCTACACCTCGAATTACTAATATATGCTACATGTATTTTACGCTTTTTCGTGGTATAAGTCAATATTTATAAGATTTCAGATATGCTAAATAAGTTGAATTTTAATAAACTTAAAACACATTTAAGTTCAAAGATTATTTAAAATTGAAAAAAGCATCTATTATTTTAAATTCTTTCATTATTTTAGTTATTTCACTAGTTTTCAGAATTAAAGCTCTTATCTTCTTCTTTGTGTTCTTCTGTTTTTTCACATTTACTTGCGACTGATTTAATTAAAATAAGCGGCGTCATTTCGTCGGACTGGCCCGCAGGATTGTCGCTAACTAGTGAAGAAAGGAAATCATTAGATAAATTTTGAAGCCCATCGCATTTACCTAGAATATTTACTCCAAAATCATTAGCGTCCACTATAATTGAATTTATTCCAAACGCATTTTCAATTTGATTACATACTTTTGAAGGCTCTCTGGGATTTAAAAGTGCGAGGTCATGGTAAACTTCAAAGGAAGAATGCATATAAAAACCATCTATGCCATCAACATCGTGACCAACTATTTTGTAAAAAACTCCACGAATACCAAAAAGCTTAGTAATTGCCGAACAAACAGATGCAAAAAGCACTCTCGAAAGACCTGCCAAATTTATTGCAAGCTGTAATTTATATGGCTCGTCCATTGCAATTCCGTGATTATTCGAGGACGCAAATTTTGAAAGAAATTTTGCCCAAAATCCAAGCTTAACATCTTGTTTACTAACTGTATTATCCTGGCACATTGAAATAACTTTTTCGCTTATTGAAAGAACGTCGCCTTTATCGTGCAGCGGTACAACGTATTTATCTATAAGCTCAAGGTAAGACTCACTCCTTTGCACAAAATGAGTCTGTATAGCAAAGCGTTCAAATTCGCAGTTCCCAGCTTTAATGGTTGGGCGTATAAAATAAATAATGCCATCTTTTTCCCTTTTTGATTCTTTTGTATTTCTAAATCCCATTATTTTCATTCTCCTCTAACTTTTATAATTTTTTATAAACCGATTATATCAGCTAGTATTTGATTTCAAAAGCTAATTATTTTAATAACCGGGTTTCTCCAAAAATCTGAACATATTCTTCTTATACGCTTCAACCCCCGGCTGATTAAATGGATTTACACCCAGTAAATAGCTTGAAATCGCACAAGCTTTTTCAAAAAAATAGATAAGATATCCAAAATCATATTCTTTAGTTTCATTTATGCTGATTATAATATTTGGCACTCCGCCGCCGTCAGTATGCGCTAAAGCGGTCGCTTCAAAAGCTTTATTATTTATGTAATCAACGCTTTTCCCAGCTAAATAATTAAGACCATCTAAATTTTTTTCATCCTCTTTTAAAATAAGATTACTAGAGTTATGTTTTATTTTTATAACCGTTTCAAATAAAATTTTATTTCCTTCTTGAATAAACTGCCCTAGTGAATGAAGATCAGTTGAAAAAATAGCGGATGCCGGAAAAATTCCTTTACCTTCTTTTCCCTCACTTTCTCCAAAAAGTTGTTTCCACCATTCAAAAAACATATTCAATCGTGGTTCATAGCCTAATATCATTTCAATAATTTTGCCTTTTTTATAAAGAATATTTCTCAGAACCGCGTATTTATAACAATTGTTATCATCAAAATCCGAAATTAGATATTTTTCGTATGCATTTTTTGCGCCTTTTAAAATTTCTTCAATGTTAGCACCGCTTACAGCAAGCGGGAAAAGTCCCACTACTGTGAGCACAGAAAATCGCCCACCGATATTTTGTGGAATATCGAAACATTCATAGCCCTCCTCAACAGCCATTTTTCTAAGAGCACCTTTTGACGGATCGGTTGTACAATAGATGCGATTTTTAGCGCTATTTTTACCATATTTATTTTCCATAAACTCTTTAAAAATTCGAAAAGCAATAGCAGATTCAGTAGTCGTGCCCGACTTTGAAATAACATTTATGGAAACATCTTTATTTTCGCAAATTTTTAAAAGTTCAGAAATTGAATTTGAGCTCATATCGTTACCGATAAAGAATATGTCTGGGGTATTTTTTTCTAGATAGTTGTAATTCGAAGAATTCAAAAATTCAATTCCCGCTTTTGCGCCAAGATAAGAACCACCAATACCAATGACAATTAAAACATCCGAATCCTTTTTAACTTTTTCGGCAGTTTTTTTGATTCGAGCAAGCTCATCTTTATTATAATTTATTGGCAAATCAACCCAGCCTTTGAAATCGGTTTCAAAATTTGTGCCACGGTGAAGCCAGTTATGTGCGCTTATTACTTCATTTTTAAAAAAATTAATATCATCGCTGCTTATGAAATTATTCAGATATTTAGTATCGAGCAGAATCAATTCAATCGCTCCAGACCTCAAAATTTAAAAATAAATCATGCTTTTAAATATCATTTAAGAGATATAAGCATGACTTATTCTTGTGTCTATTAACTTTACGCTTTTTTACTTAATCATTCCAGCTACTTCTGCAGCAAAATTGTCTTCCTTTTTCTCTATTCCTTCGCCTCTTTCAAATCTTACGAACGAAAATATCTCTATTTCAGTGCTGAGTTCTTTTGCAATTTTTTCGATATATTCATTTATATCCATACTGCCGTCTTTTACAAATGGTTGCTTCACGAGGCATACTTCTTTATAATATTTACCGATTCTGCCCTCAACAATTTTTTCGGCTATATTTTCAGGTTTACCGTCATTTACAATTTGTTCTTTCAAAATTTTTCTTTCATGTTCAAGAACATCCGTAGGAACATTCGAAGAATTTAAATAAAGCGGATTTGCAGCCGCAATTTGCATAGCAATATCTTTAGCGAAAATTTTAAATTCATCTTTTTTAGCCACTTCAGGATTTTTAACATCAAATTTCACAAGAACTCCAATTCTACCACCCGCGTGAACATAACTAGCGACTACGCCTTCGAAACGCTGGAAACGCCTTATTTTTATGTTTTCGCCGATGGTTAAAATTTTCTCTTGGAGTATATTTTCAATAATTTTGCCGTCCTTAGCAATGGTTTTCAAAAGATCATTAACCGATGATGGATTTTTCTCCATTACCGTTTCTCCGCAAAGTTTAACAAAAGCCTGAAAATCAGCATTTTTTGCAACAAAATCGGTTTCTGAATTTACTTCTATCGCGGCTCCTACCGTGCCCTCATCATTAGTATAAGCCATTGCTAAACCTTCAGCCGCCACTCTGGAAGATTTTTTGGTCGCTGCAGCTAAACCTTTTTCTCTTAAAAAATCTATCGCCGCCGTCATATCACCGTTTGAAGATGAAAGCGCACTTTTGCAATCCATCATTCCACAACCAGTTTTTTCTCTGAGTTCCTTAACATCACTCGCTGTAAAACTCATAAATTTTCCTCCTAAATAATATCTAAACGCCAGTTTGCCGCTAACCTACTCTGCAACCGAAGCACTTTCTCCTAAAACTTCACCGGCTTTAGGTTTTTCACTTAAAAATTGTTCTTCGCTATATGTTTCCGGAATTTCTCCTTCTTTACCTTCGATTATTGCCTGAGCCATAGCTTCGCAGATTAATTTAACTGCTCTTATTGCATCGTCATTACCCGGAATAACATAATCTACAACATCCGGGTCGCAGTTTGTGTCAACAATTGCAACAACTGGGATATCGAGCTTTCTTGCCTCTGCAACTGCAATACGTTCTTTTTTCGGATCTATAACAAAAAGTGCACCGGGTAG
Source organism: Bacillota bacterium (assembly GCA_023458915.1). Taxonomy (GTDB): domain Bacteria; phylum Bacillota; class Clostridia; order Oscillospirales; family Acutalibacteraceae; genus UMGS1491. The sequence continues at coordinate 23,859 of JAEWWM010000088.1, read as the reverse complement.
TTCTTTCATATCTTTAACGCCACCAAGGAACTTTTCGAGTTTTTCTATTTCCAAACGTAATTCAGCCACTTCTTTTTTAGGAAGAAGCTCAAAAGTGCCATCTTCTTCCATAATTTTCAACTGATTCAACCTATTAACTCTTTTGCGAATTGTAGAAAAGTTAGTGAGCGTACCACCAAGCCATCTGGCATTCACATAAAAAGAGCCCGATTTCAATGCTTCTGACTTAACAGATTCCTGAGCCTGTTTCTTTGTTCCAACAAATAAAACGGTTTTGCCTTCTTTAGTTGTTTCTTTAATAAAATTATAAGCTTGATCCAGTTTTTTTACAGTTTTTTGAAGGTCAACTATGTAAATTCCGTTACGCTGAGTAAAAATATACTCCGCCATTTTTGGATTCCATCTGCGTGTTTGGTGTCCGAAGTGAACCCCTGCTTCTAAAAGCTGCTTCATTGATACTACTGCCATAAATTAATTTTCCTCCTCGGTTTTTTTCCTCCGCTGACAATTTAAACCTTTTTAAGGCAACCTGCGTATTTATACCGCCCATCAGCGTGTGTATTTTAACTGAGTTAGTATAGCATAAAATATCTGGCATTGCAATGGTTTTTTTACGTAAGTTTTTAAACTATTATCATTGCGTCGCCGAAGCTAAAAAATCTATATTTTTCTTTGACGGCAATCTCGTAAGCTTTCATTGTGTTTTCATATCCGGCAAAAGCTGAAACGAGCATAATAAGAGTACTTTCTGGCAAATGAAAATTAGTGATCAGACCATCTATAATACCAAGTTTATATCCGGGCCGAATAAATATATCCGTTGAACCTTCACATGGTGTTATTTTGCCGAATTTTTGATACACCGATTCTAAAACTCTGCAACTTGTGGTACCAACTGAAATAACTTTTTCACCTGATTTTTTTGTATCGTTTATAAGTTTTGCTGTATTTTCAGGTAAAATAAAACATTCTGAATGCATTTTATGTTTTTCAATACTTTCTTCTTTGACAGGTCTAAATGTTCCAAGGCCAACGTGTAACGTCAAAAATCCAATTTTAATTCCGCTTTCCTTAATTTTTTCAAGAAGTTCAGGTGTAAAATGAAGCCCTGCCGTAGGAGCGGCAGCGGATCCTAGATCTTTGGCGTATACTGTTTGGTATCTGGATTTATCTTTTAATTTTTCTTTTATGTATGGTGGTAAAGGCATTTGCCCTATTTTTTCGAGTTTACTGAAAAAATTATTAACATCTTTGAATTCTATAATCCTGTTGCCGTCTGGTAAAATTTCTTTGATCTCAGCTTCTAAAAACGTACCTTTTGAATCCCCAAAAATAAAAGAAAAATTTTCTTTGGCTTTTTTACCGGGCTTAACTAAAGTTTCCCATGCGTTACTGGAATATTGTTTTAAAAGCAGAAATTCAACGATCGCTCCGGTTTTGATATTTTTGCCGTAAATTCGCGCCGGCAAAACTTTTGAATTGTTTAATATTAAGCAATCTCCAGGGTTTATATATCTGAGTATATTATAAAAATAATCATGGCTTACGCAGCCATCATCTTTATTTAATACCATAAGTCGCGAAGCATCTCTGGGCTCGATTGGTTTTTGCGCTATTAAATTTTCAGGTAAATAATAATTAAAATCACTTTTTTTAGTCAGTTTCTTTTCTTTTAGCTTCTCATCATTTAGCAAAATTTTACTTCCTCTCGAGTAGCATTAATTTTTGAATTCACCATACTAGTATACCAAATATATCGTACAATGATTGACTTTTGAAAACACTTAAAATCAATAACAGTGAAGAAATATATAATTGGTGATTAGTAAATTTGCAAATAGCTATGTTTTGTACCGGAGTCAGCTGGGATTTATATAAGTTTTGTGATCTAATCGTTAGCGAATATAAAAATTACAAACCTGTAAGCGGAGATTATAGTGACATTCCTAAAATCAAAGTCGATGAAACAAAACTTGAAAGATTGCATCTATACGGAAATTTAACAGAAAAATAGATAAGAATTTAAATAAATTTTGCTAAATAATCAAATTGACACGCTTTTCAATAGAATGATATTATAGCTTTTAGAAACATATAATACCAAGGTCAATAAAGGGATGGTGAAAAGAGCCCGATATAAATAAAGTTTGCATTGGCTCGCAGCACTATGAAAAAATATAAGGTTGGAGTCCTCGGTGCCACGGGAACAGTTGGGCAAAAATTCATAACGCTCCTTGAAAATCACCCGTGGTTTGATATAGAAGTATTAGCAGCAAGTGCCCAGTCTACCGGCAAAACTCTTAAAGATGCTGTTCAAAGTAAATGGATAATGGGGCGCAAAATTCCCTCAAAAATCGAAAATATAACAGTCCTTGACGCAGTATCCGATGCTGAGAAAATAGCGAAGAGCGTGGATTTTGTATTTTGCGCACTAAGCATGAATAAAAGTGACCTTAAAAATTTGGAAGAAAAATATGCAAAACTCGAGTGCCCTGTGATTTCTAACAACAGTGCCAATCGCATGGCTCCTGATGTGCCAATGATAATTCCGGAAATAAATTCAAATCATATGGATATAATTCCGTACCAAAAAAAGCGACTTGGCACAAAAAAAGGATTCATAGCGGTAAAATCAAATTGTTCTATACAATGCTTTGTTCCGGCACTTCATCCGCTTTTTGACCTCGGGATTCAAAAAATTCTTGTGTGCACTTATCAGGCAATTTCCGGAGCCGGCAAAAACTTTGAAACTTGGCCGGAAATGATTGATAATATTATTCCATTTATAAAGGATGAAGAAGAAAAATCAGAAAACGAGCCCTTAAAAATTTGGGGTAATATCGAAAATGGTTTAATAATTCCTACAAAAAGCATTAATATTACATCTCAGTGCATTAGAGTGCCTGTAATGGATGGCCACACAGCAGCAGTATTTGCATCTTTTGAAAAAAAATTATCTGCTGATGAAGCGATTAATAGAATAAAAAAATTTGAACCTGACCCAAGGAATAAAGATCTTCCAAGCTCACCCAAAAAGTTTATTCATTATTTTCATGAAATCGATAGACCGCAAATAAAATTTGATAAGAACATAGAAAACGGAATGGGAATATCTGTTGGAAGGCTTAGAAATGATAAAGAGTACGATATTAAATTTATATCTATGAGCCACAACACGGTAAGGGGGGCAGCAGGAGGAGCAATTTTACTCGCAGAAATGCTATGCCGTGAAAATTATATATAAAAATAAATTTTTTTTTGGGGGGTATTTAAACATGAAAAAAGTAGTATTTAAAGGTGCCGGGGTAGCACTTATTACGCCAATGCGCGAAGATGGTTCTGTAAATTACGAAACACTTGAAAAGTTAATAAAATTTCAAATTGAAAATGGAACTGATGCCATAATTTCCTGCGGAACAACAGGCGAATCTGCTACGCTTTCACCTGAAGAGCGCCGCGCAATCATAAAATTTACTATAAAACAAGTAAATGGAAGAATTCCTGTGATAGTTGGCTCCGGAAACAATAACACTGAAACTGCTCTCAAATATTCTTTAGAAGCCGAAAATCTTGGTGCAGATGGCCTTTTAATAGTTACTCCCTATTATAATAAAACTTCTCAAAATGGTTTAATAAAACATTATACATACCTGGCTGACAAACTAAAAACTCCGATTATTTTATATAACGTTCCCTCACGTACAGGAGTTAATATACTCCCTGAGACTTATCTTGAACTTTCAAAACACCCGAATATATGTGCTACTAAAGAAGCAAATGGGGATATATCATCAGTTGCAAAAACAATCTCACTTTGCGGTGAAAATTTGCAAGTTTATTCTGGTAATGATGATCAGATTGTACCGATGCTTTCGCTTGGAGCTATTGGAGTTATTTCTGTTTTTTCGAATATATGCCCAAAAGAATGCCACAATATAGTTAAAGATTATCTAAGTGACAACACAAAAATCAGTACTGAAGCACAGATTAAATATCTCGAACTCATGAATGCCATGTTTTGCGATGTTAACCCTATTCCTGTAAAAGAAGCGTTAAATATGATGGAGTTTGAATGCGGAAGATGCCGCATGCCGTTAGATGTTTTAAGCAGTACTAATTATCAAAATCTTAAAAATATTTTAGAGAAATACTCACTTGTATAAAAATTAAATAGGACGGTGAAAAAAATGAGAATTATAATATGTGGCTGTGGCGGTAAAATGGGAAAAACGGTTATAAATACAACGAAAAATTACTCAGACTGTGAGATAGTTGCTGGAATAGACAAGCAACACCAAGATAATTTTGAATTTCCAGTTTTTTCAAATCCTTCAGAAATAACAGCAGATGCTGATGTGATAATTGATTTTTCGCATCCATCTATGTTAAGCAATCTTCTTGATTACTCTATAAAAACACATACTCCCGCAGTAATATGCACAACTGGGTTATCTGAAAGTCAGCTTGAAGAAATTAAGGAAGTGTCTAAAACAGTTCCGATATTTTATTCGAGAAATATGTCGCTCGGCGTGAACCTTCTCGCAGAGCTTTCTAGAAAAGCAGCAGAATTTTTAAAAAGTGATTTTGACGTTGAAATCATTGAAAAACATCATAACCAAAAAATCGATGCGCCGAGCGGAACCGCTTTGATGCTTGCTGAAGAAATATCCAACGCTGCGAATGAAAAACCAGTTTATGTATTTGACAGAACTCAAACACGCAAATCACGAAGCAAAGATGAAATTGGGATTCACTGCGTTCGTGGTGGTAATATTTGCGGGGATCATGAGGTAATATTTGCGGGAAATAATGAGATCATTACGCTTTCTCATCATGCGGGTTCACGCGAAATTTTTGCAAACGGGGCTATTAAAGCTGCTTTTTTCCTTCAGCACCAAAAACCCGGTCTTTACGAAATGAAAGATATGATAGGCAATAATTAATTAAATTACTGAATTGGAATAGGTTTTGTGTTTTTCTTCCGCCTATGGTGAAAAACTCACATATATGAATTTAACACTACCAATAGAAAGCAATTATTGATTTTTTTAAGTAAAATGATTTATAATTAATTTATATCAATATTAATAAATAGTAAAAGGATACATAATAATATGAAAAAATCTTTTAAAAGTATATTATCAGTGATATTAGCTACATTACTGATTCCTCAGATAGACGCTATATGCACTTCTATAGATAAAGTAGCAGTAAAAGATAATTCTACAATTAGTGTTGATTGGAAAAAACGCTTAACAACAAAACTTAAAGAAATAGCTACCAATAAAAAAGTAATTGCTGGCGTAGCGATCCCAGTGACCACAGTAGCAACACTTACAACCACTATAGCCTTAAACAGAAAATTTAATAGATATAGTGAACTTTTGCCAGAAATTAATAATGAAAATATCCTGCAAAGAAAACTTCAAATTCATGTTTTAAATGTCGGAAGAGCAGACTGCATTTTAATAAAATATGGTGAATGGACATGTTTAGTCGATGGCGGAAACATTGACTGGTTCAGACCAACGGATGTTGTAAAATATTTGGAATCATTGGGCATCAAAAAACTTGATGTTTTAGTTTTAACACACCCGCATTTTGATCATTTCGGGCAAATGGATGAGGTAATTGAAGGCTTTAATATAGATCGTTTTATATACTCAGAATCTGGTACAGATTTTATTAATAGCTGTGGATATGAAGATAAAGTTGAAACTCCCTTAAAAAAGAAAAATATTCAAAAAGAAAAAATCGAAGCCGGTCGTTATATCATTAACCAAGATGGATTTAAAATTCAGGCAATAGGTCCTACGAAACTTCACAATGACATAAACGACAATTCTATGGTTTTACTTTTAACATACGAGGGCAAAAAAATTCTTTTAATGGGCGACGCCGGAGTTGAAAGCGAAAAAGAAATAATGGATTATTGTAGAGAAAATAATATAGATATATCCAATGTCGATGCCATGAAAATTGGCCACCATGGAAATGGGTCATCTTCATCAAAAGAATTTGTAAATTTAGTTCACCCAGAAGTGGTTCTAAATTCAACCGGGAAACAAAATGTGGCAACATTTAACTTAATAAATTTACACGAATATCCTTGGATTATGAAACGATACAAAGATGTAGGTTCAAAAATTTATACAACTGAAGAGCAAGGAACCATTATTGTTTCTTTAAATAAAACAAATAAAATTTTGGAATATAATAGAGCTAGAACAAAGATAATTTAACATTGCTAAATTATTTTAAATTTTATGTTACTAAAATTTTAGTAAACTTAGATTTTAAATTTTATAAGTTCTTCAGGGGAATTGTAGAAATAACATTCTTTAGCTATTCCTTTAATCGAGTTTGAAACCTCGGCACCTTTTTTGGCAATTAAATATACAGGCACTCCGTGAGAATAAGCTACCCCTGCTTCAATTCCAATTCCAATGCTAAGTTCTGAGGCGTCTATTATAAAAATATTTGATTTTTTTATTTCGCCAAAAGCTATTTTCATTACTTCTTCAGGCGATAAATCACAGCTTTTAAAATGCTGCACATCTTTTGCAAAAACAAAGATATCTATTCCTTGTTTTTTAAATGCATCTGCAATTTTTTCTATTAGATTTTTATTTCGCATATCTTCATAATATTTTATTGCTAAAAATGCTTTCATTGCCGCATCCTCCGGTTCTTAAGTTATTGTTTCTCTTTCGCTGCCGGCGGGAGAGAAACAACTGAAACATTACTTTATAACACGTGGAGATTATATGTGTACTTTAAAGAAAAAAGAAATGAATGCAAGACTTGGAGAATTTAAAACGCCTCACGGAACAATAAAACTTCCAGCTTTTATGAATGTCGCAACATGCGGAGCAATTAAAGGTGGCTTATCCGCAATTGACCTTAAAAATATAAAGTGCCAGGTGGAGCTATGTAATACCTATCACTTGCATCTAAGGCCTGGTGATGAAGTTATAAAAAACCTTGGCGGAATAAGAACATTTACTTCTTGGGAAGGTCCTGTTTTAACCGACAGCGGCGGATTTCAAGTTTTTTCGCTTTCTAAGCTTCGTAAGATAACCGAGGAAGGCGTAAAATTTTCTTCACACATTGATGGCCGCAAAATTTTTATGGGGCCCGAGGAAAGCATGCAAATTCAATCGAACTTAGGCTCAACCATTGCAATGGCATTTGACGAATGCATTGCAAGCCCTGCCGAATATTCTTACACCAAAAATTCGTGCGACCGCACGCTGAGGTGGCTTAAAAGATGCAAAGAAAAAATGGACGAGCTAAATAAAAAAGATGATACTTTAAATAAAGATCAGATGCTTTTTGGAATAAATCAGGGCAGCACTTATAAAGACATCAGAATAAACCATATGAAAGAAATCTGCGAACTGGGCTTGGATGGTTATGCAATTGGCGGCCTTGCTGTTGGTGAAACTGCTCAAGAAATGTACGAAATAATTGAATCCACCGAACCTTATATGCCGGAAAATAAACCTCGCTATTTGATGGGCGTTGGTACTCCACTTAACATAATTGAGGCTGTTGCCAGAGGAATCGACCTCATGGACTGTGTTATGCCAAGTCGGAACGCACGTCACGGAAAAATTTTCACATGGAACGGCGCCATTAATATTTTAAATGCTAAATATGAAAAAGATAATGCTCCTCTTGACCCCGAATGTGACTGCGAAGCGTGTAAAAATCATTCAAAAGCATATATAAGACATCTTTTTAAAAGTGGCGAAATTCTAGGCCTTCGCCTTGCTGTTTTACATAATCTTTACTTTTACAACACTTTAATGGAAAAAATTCGCGAGTCTCTTGAGCAAGGAATATTTGAAAAATTTTACAATAAATATAAAAATATTTTTTAAAATTAAATATTTTTATTGCTTTAATACAAATTTTAGGGTAAAATACCTTTATGTAATTCTTTTAAGAGTTAATTAAGGAGGTATTCCCTATGGCTATTTCTCATATAAAAGATATAAAGTACAAAGGTTTTAAGCCGATTGAAAAAAAGAAAGTTATTAAAGACATTAACTTATTAATAGATAAGTTTAATGACGACAATGAAGAGTTATATAGATTTTTCTATAACGGAAGCAATAGTCAAAGTTTACATGAAATAATGGAAAGCGCCATGCAAAAAGAATTTGGTAGGCATCGAGATTATTTGCTTTCATATCTTCATGATATTAACGCGAATGTTACTGATATATATGAATATTTAGATTCTACTCGAGTAGAAAAATTCCAAAAATTCATAAATTCTTTAACCAAAAATTCTAACCAAAGTATAGAGGATATAAGAAAAGAAATTTTTAAATGGTACACAAACGAAAAAAAATTTATAAAAGAAGAAAAAGATGAGGTAATAAAAGAAGTTACGAAAAGTGTAAATATGACAATAAAAAGAATTAAATTCGAACTTGGCAGAAAACAAGAAAGCAAAAGAAATCAATTAATAAAAAAGTGTAGTGAGCTTACAGATCAAATTGAGAATTCCGCAAAACCATTTATAAAAGCAAAGAATAAATCCGACAGTAAGTTTGATAGTGTGAATAGTATGCTTAAAGCAATCAGAATTATAGAAGCATTAAAAAATTTGAAATCGATTATTTTTAACAAACAGGGCGACTTATTACCAACATCTTTAAAAATATTTGATGAGTGTTTTAAAAATAAAAGAAACTGGAAAGCCTTGAATAGCTCTGAAAAAATTGTTTCAAATCCACCTATGCTCCAATCTAACGCACTAACTAATCAAGTTATTATAAACTTTTATAGTATGCTTACAGATAGGGGTACAAATATTTGGAAAATAATTCAGCAATATCTTGGGGTGCAAATCCCCTAAAGCCAAAAGTTAAAATGAGTTTTTTAAAATTCCAAGAGCCTTTTTTTCGATTCTAGAAACATAAGAACGTGAGATGCCAAGCCGTTTGGCAACTTCCCTTTGCGGAAGTGAATTTTGACCGCAAAGGCCATATCTCAAACAAACAATAATGCGTTCACGTGGACTTAAGAATTTCGTAATGTAATTTCCAAGCTTTTGTATGTTTATTTTAGTATCTATTTTATCGACAACTGAATCATCGGTTGCGATCGTATCCATTAAAGTTAAAATATTGCCATTTTTATCGGTTTCAATTGGTTCATTGATTGATATATCAAGCGACGACTTTTTAGAATTTCTAAAATGCATAAGTATCTCGTTTTCAATGCATCTTGCAGCATAGCTTGAAAGCCGAATGCCTTTATCAGCATTAAAAGTGCTAACGGCTTTTATAAGCCCGATTGTTCCGATGGAAATCAGGTCATCGGGATCACCTTTGTTGAAATAATATTTTTTTGTTATGTGCGCCACTAGCCTTAAATTGTGTTTTATAAGCTTATCTTTAGCTTCAATGTTACCTGATTTTAAAAGCTCTATGCATTTTTTCTCTTCTTTACTTGAAAGTGGTTTTGGAAAAGAATTCGGGGTTATAACATGAAGCACTGCAAACGGAACCACTGACAAAATTTTAATAAGCTCTAAAAACCACAAATTTTACCACCAACCTAAACTCATTTTTGGGAATGTGTCTACTTTGTGCTATTTTAAGTGCTTTTCTTTTCGCAATATGATAGAGAAAAAAATCAAAGTGCTTACTTAAGCTAAACTCTCATTTTTCACTGCTCTTAATAGTATGAAAAATAAGCTTTATTAGTGCGTGTACCAATCCTAAAAAAATATTTTTTAACAAAAATAACCATAATAATTTGATTTTTAAAGGAACAATTGGGCTTATAAAAACTGTAAACACTTTTTAATTCATTTCATAATTAATTTGCTTTCACTATTCTCTCCTGTAATATATCAATGCACTTTTACTACCAAGTTGCTTAGTAACTTTATCTATGGTATAATTATAATAATTTAAGAGTGGTTTATTAGTGAGGGAATTTTTTGAACAGTCTTATACTCGATGTGCTTATAATATTAATATTTTCAATCTTTTTAATCGCAGGTTTTCGCAGTGGAATTATAAAATCTTTTTTATCTTTTACTGGAGCTATTTTCTCGGTGTTTTTTTCGGTATACTTTGCGGACATGCTTTCGCGCGTAATTTACTCTAATTTTATTGAGCCATCTCTTATTAAAAAAATTGGAGAAGCTCTTACAATTAATCACGCTAACGCTAATCAGTTATTTAATAAATTACCTAAATTTATTTTAAATTATTTGCCAAGCTATGGAATAACACCCTCTTCAGTTAACCATATTATAAATAGTAGTAATACTAACGCGATTCCCGCTCGAATATCCGTGCTTTTTGCTCCTATAATTATAAACGCTTTTAAATCTTTATTGGTAGTTATTTTATTTATTGTATTTTTGATTTTTATGAGGATTTTATCAAAGCTTATTTTAAAAGTATTCAAAGTTTCTGTTTTGAAAAATGCAAACACTTTTCTCGGAGGAATTTTCGGGCTATTCAAAGGTTACATTGCCGTTGCGGTCTGTATGTGCTGTCTAAAAGTTTTAATTCCTTCGGGAAATAATATATCAAAAATCCTTTCTGAAGAAAGCATATCTTACACAGTTGTTTTTAAAGAATTATACAATAACAACCCAGTTTACGAGCTTTTTAAAAGTATTTAAACTTATAAACAGTTAGCGGGGGCGCTTGTGAGAAATGACAGAACTATCAAAAATAAAAGATAATATAACCATTCCTAATATTTTATCCACAACTAGAATTATTCTTATTGTGCCATTTATTATGTCTGTAATTAACGTTGATTACATCACAGCGGGCATAGTTTTGACAGTTTCGGGCGTTAGTGATTTGCTTGACGGTATAATAGCAAGAGAACTCGGGCAAGTAACTCGCCTTGGCAAAATGCTCGATCCCATAGCAGACAAACTTACATTAATGGCAGTGATGGTTTGTGTGGGCGTTAAGTTCCCGGCTATATTTCCATTTATGATCATTTTAATAATTAAAGAAATTTTAATGCTCGCAGCTGGAGCGCTTCTTTTAAGGCGTAAAAAAGCATTACCCGCAGCTAAATGGTATGGGAAAGTTGCTACAGTTATTTTTTATGTTTCTGTAATAACAGTAATCGGTCTGAAAGCCGTTTGGGATGTAAATTTGGAGCTACTTAACTTAGGATTAATGTCACTTACTGCTATCTTTATGGCATATGCTTTATTTAGGTATTCAAAAATTTTCGTATGTATAATCAAAAATGACAAAAGCGTGGTTTGAAAAGTGATATAATATATTTAAAGCCATCAAAATTTAATTTAATTATTATGTATGGGTTTTAAAACTCAATGCTAAATCCGTAATTTATTTAAGGAGAAAATATTATGCTTTGTTCAAGGTGCAAAAAAAGAACGGCGGTAGTGTTTGTATCGTCTGGTAAATATACATCAGGCACCGAAGGGCTTTGTGCCCCCTGTGCAAAAGAAATAGGAATTAAACCACTCGAAAATATAATAAATAAATTAGGAATTTCAGAAGAAGAACTTGCAAACGCTCAAGAGCAGTTTGCAGGAATTTTGGATGCAAACTTATTAAATGAAGAGGTTAATGGAGTGGAAGATGACGAAGAGGGAGATGATGGTTTTGTTAAAGGTGGCGCAGCGACATTTCCGTTTATTAAAGGCCTTTTTTCAAATATGTTGTTCTCTAGTAAGGATGATTATACTAATGACTATGGTAACGATTTTGAAAAAACAGATAAAATTAAGCCGAAAAGAAAATCAAAAAGAAAAAATTTAGATTTATACTGCGATAATCTTACATATAAAGCCAAGAACGGCGAACTTGACAGGATCATAGGTCGCGAAAAAGAAATTGACAGGACCATGCAAATTCTTTGCAGAAGAACGAAGAACAACCCCTGTTTAATTGGCGAACCCGGTGTTGGAAAAACTGCAATAGCTGAAGGGTTGGCAATTAAAATTTCAGATGGTAATGTTCCATACAGGTTAAAAAATAAAGAAGTACACCTTCTTGACTTAACCGCTCTCGTAGCGGGAACTCAATTCAGAGGGCAGTTTGAAAACCGCATAAAAGGGCTTATCGATGAAGTTAAAAAAGAGGGAAACATTATCTTATTCATTGACGAAGTGCATAATTTGGTAGGAGCCGGAGATTCCGAAGGCTCAATGAGCGCGGCAAATATATTAAAGCCAGCGCTTTCTCGCGGTGAAATTCAGGTTATAGGCGCAACAACTTTTGCGGAATACAGAAAACATATTGAAAAAGATGCAGCGCTCGAAAGACGCTTCCAGCCTGTCAAAATCGCAGAACCATCAATCAAAGAAACAATCGAGATTTTAAAAGGAGTAAAAGATTACTACGAAAATCACCACAGAGTCGTTATCCCGAATAATTTAATCGAGCGGTTAACAGTGCTGTCTGAAAGATATATAACAGATAGATTCCTGCCTGATAAAGCAATAGACCTTATGGACGAAGCTTGCACATATGCTGCACTTCGCAATAAAAATCTCAACCAATACGATAAATTAATTTCTGAGATTGAAAAATTAAAAAGCGAGGAAGAAAAGATTTTAGCTTCCGGCGATGAAGCGGACTATAAACAGCTCGCGGAGATTCGCTACGAGATTGCAAAATACGAAAAAGAAACAGGTAAACTTCAAACAAAAGCGCTCGGTAAAAACGTTATTGAGAGCGATATTACTTATGTAATTGAACTTTGGACCGGAATTCCATCTTCGAAAATTCAGGAGCATGAATTCAGAAAACTCGAATCACTGGAAAAAAAGCTAAAGGAAAAAGTAATAGGTCAAGATACAGCAATAAAAGAAGTTTCCGCCGCAATAAGAAGAAACCGAGTTCAAATAAGCCCGCGGAGGCGCCCAGCATCGTTTATATTTGTCGGACCTACAGGGGTAGGTAAAACTGAGCTTGTAAAAGTGCTGACCGAAGAGCTTTTTGATGCACCCGATGCACTTATAAGACTTGATATGTCTGAATACATGGAAAAGCATGCGGCTTCGAAAATAGTAGGTTCGCCCCCTGGATATGTGGGATATGATGAAGCCGGTCAACTTACTGAAAAAGTTCGGCAGCGCCCATATTCCGTAATACTTTTTGATGAGATAGAAAAAGCACACCCTGATATTATGAATATACTCCTTCAAGTGCTCGATGAAGGCAAAATTACGGATTCTCATGGTAGAGTAGTGAATTTTGAAAATACGGTTATTATAATGACCTCAAACGCAGGAAGCGACAAAAACAGTGGTTCATTAGGTTTTGCAAAAACCGAAAACGATTTATCCAAAGAAAAAACGCTTAAAGCTTTAAAAGAGTTTCTGCGCCCCGAATTTATCAGCCGTATAGACGAAATAATTATTTTCAACAAGCTTTCGAAAAACGATTTTATTAAAATAGCCGCTCTTATGATTGAAGAATACGTAAAAGTGCTTCTAGAACGCGGAATAAAACTGAGTTACGCTGATAAAGCTATCGAACTGCTTGCCGAAAAATCAATGAACGGAAAAAGCGGTGCAAGGGACCTTAGAAATTTAATTCGAAAAGAAGTTGAGGATAAACTCTCGCTCGCTATAATTAAAAATGACGGATTTAATATCGGCAGCATTCACTTAACTGGTGGTTCTAATTTAGAGCTAATTATTAATAAAAATTCATAACGATTATTTTAGTTTTCCTTTATCTTTAGCCGCATAGTGAGAAAGAAAACAGCAAAGTCATTTATTAAGGAGAAAAATAATGAAGTGTCCGTATTGCAATTTTGAAGACAGCAAAGTTGTTGAATCACGCTCTGCCGATGAAGGGTCAAGGGTCAAAAGACGCCGTGAATGCGAGCATTGCTCCAAGCGCTTTACAACATATGAAGTAGTCGAGCATATTCCTGTTATGGTGATTAAGCGCGGCGGTTCGAGGGAAAAATTTGAACGCAAAAAGGTTTTTGATGGTCTTATGAGAGCCTGCGAAAAGCGTGCGATTTCCCTCGAAGAAATTGAAACAATGGTGGATAATATAGAAACAAAAGTTCAAAATTCGCTTGATCGCGAGATTTCATCTTCTTTTATAGGTGAACTTTCCATGAATGCTCTTCGCGAAAAAGACGAAGTTGCTTATATACGATTTGCCTCCGTTTACCGTCAATTTAAAGACGTTCAAGCATTTATGGATGAACTTAAAAACTTTTTTAATAATCAAAAGCGAAATTAGACTTTTACAAACTAACTGGAACACAAATTTTTAATAGAAAATTTGATTTTTGTTCAAAATTCATTGAAGTATATAAATACGTCTTCCCTACTTTTCACAAGATCCTGCTTAATTTAGGAAAAAGTTTATTAATTTTAATCGGAGGTGTTTTAAATGGTGCTAAAAAGTGCAGTTTTTAATAAAGACATCAGAGAGGCTACGATACTCTAAAACCATAGCTCATCCTGTAAATGTATAGACTTTTAGTTTGAACTAAACTTTAATTACAGGAAGAGTTTGAAGTAGGTTTTACCTCTGCCTCAGCGTGATATCTTTATTTAAGTAATTATTTTAGCTTTGTATTACTAAGTTAATATACTCCAACTAACTAAATATTTAATTTTATAAATAAGGGGATTTAATATGTCTTATATAGAAGATGAAATTAATCTAGTAAAATCTTCAAACCCAGGAGAACCGGAGTTTAACCAAGCTGTTCACGAGGTTTTAATTTCCATAAAGCCTTTAATAGAAAGTGACGAAATTTACAAAAAATATTCTATAATAAAAAGAATTACAGAGCCTGACCGCCAGATAAAATTCAGAGTTTCGTGGGTTGACGATAAGGGAAATGTTAACGTCAACCGCGGGTATAGAGTTCAGTTTAATAATGCCCTTGGACCGTATAAAGGAGGGTTTAGATTTCATCCATCCGTAAATACAAGTGTTGTTAAATTTTTGGGATTTGAGCAGATTTTTAAAAACGCCCTCACTGGTCTTCCGATAGGAGGAGCTAAAGGCGGAAGTGATTTTGATCCAAAAGGCAAAAGTGACATGGAGATAATGAGGTTTTGCCAGAGTTTTATGACGGAGCTTTTTAGAAATATCGGACCTGACAGAGATGTCCCGGCAGGCGATATAGGCGTGGGTGAGCGCGAAATAGGCTATCTTTTCGGACAATATAAGCGCCTGAAAAATGTTTATGAAGGAGCACTAACAGGAAAAGGGCTTTCTTTCGGAGGCTCGCTTGTTAGAAAGCAGGCTACTGGTTATGGGCTTGTGTACTTAACTGAACAAATGCTTTATAAAAATGGGCATGATATTTATGGCAAATCGGTTGCGATTTCAGGAGCAGGCAATGTTGCAATTTATGCTGCTGAAAAAGCCACAGAACTTGGATGCAAGGTTATTACGATGTCCGATTCAACGGGTTGGATATACGACCTCGATGGAATTGATATTGAAGCCGTAAAAGATATAAAAGAAATCAACAGAGATCGCCTTAGTGAATATCAAAGATTCAGACCTCGCTCGGAGTACCATTTAGGCAGGTTTATGTGGCAAATACCATGTGACATTGCGCTTCCGTGCGCAACTCAAAATGAAATTGATGAGGAATGCGTAAAGAACCTAATTCAAAATAATGTATTGGCGGTAGCCGAAGGCGCAAATATGCCAACAACTTTAGGCGGAATAAGGCTTATTTCAGAAAACAAAATACTTTATGCGCCTGGAAAAGCAGCCAATGCGGGCGGAGTTGCAGTTTCTGCGCTTGAAATGAGTCAAAACAGCATGAGACTTAGGTGGAGCTTCGAAGAAGTGGATAACAAGCTAAAAATCATAATGGCGGATATTTTCCGGAATATTTCAGCAACCGCTGAAAATTATGGCTATACAGGCAACTATTTAGCGGGAGCTAATATATCTGGCTTTAAAACCGTAGCGGATTCTATGATTGCTCAGGGAGTAGTTTAGAGGTTTGTTCTTATTCTCCCATAACTTAGTACATTTTTCAGTACTATTGATAAGTCAAATAGCGATAACTTAGGATAGATTTTGTGTTTTTCTTTCGCCATAAGCAAAGAAAAAACAAGAACTCATTTATACTAATTTCGCACTTTTGTAAGAGATACAAAATTGACAAATTTCGGGATATTTGGTATAATATGATAGTAAGCGGAGGGTAAAAATGAGCTCTAATTCTATAAAAACTATTGCTCGAAACAAAAAAGCCTCTCATGATTATTTTATTATTGAAAGTATGGAAGCGGGCATTGAACTTAAAGGAACAGAAGTAAAGTCCATTCGGCGCGGGAACGTTAATTTAAAAGATTCGTGGTGCAGTGTTGTTAAAGAAGAACTTTTCGTAAATGGAATGCACATCGGAGCTTACAATCATGGCAATATTTTTAACGTGGATTCATTAAGAGTTCGAAAAATACTTATGCATAAGAAAGAAATAGCAAAACTTTATGGTCAAGCTAAGCAACAAGGATTTTCAATAATACCAATTTCTATGTATTTCAAAGGTCCTATGGTAAAAATTCAGATAGGACTTTGTAAAGGCAAAAAGCTTTACGATAAACGCGACGATTTAGCCAAAAAATCAGCTCAACGTGATATACAAAGAGCATTTAAAGAAAGCCAAAAATATTAACATTTTATTTATATGGGGGCGTAACGGATTCGACGAGAAACAGGAGTTTAAGTAAGCGAGTAGCAATGTGGAACTGCTTTAAAAGTCACACTCTCCAATTAAATGGAAAAGCAATTTATGGCGATAAGCCAAACAAAAAACAACCAGCTTTGAGACTTATTTCCGGAGGAAACAAAGTTTTAGCTGCAGCCTAGTCTAATAGGCGACATCTTATTTCGGAATACCGCGACTGATTTAAGGTGCAAAATTAGCGGTGAACGTGAACTAAAGATCTTCTCGACTTTGGTCATGAATAAGAGGACACCAGATTTGTAAGTTTTCTAATGGACTTATGATTTTGGGAAAATAGACCATTAGATACACTCGTAGAAAGCTTAGATAAATGTTTTTCGGACAGGGGTTCAACTCCCCTCGCCTCCACCAAAGAAGTATAAAATGAACACCTTATACTTAAAAAATGGCTTTGTTATGACAATTTGGTTATAATTAAATTCATAAAAAAACAAAAAGCGGTTGGTTTTTTAATCGACCGCTTTTAAAAAGAAAAATTCAATCTAAAAACAACATATAAAATCGGGAGGTTAAAATGACTAAACTAAAATATTTTTTCTCACACCAGTTTAAAAAATTAGATGAAACAATAAAAAGATTTTATTTGCCGTTTAGTTTGATAATTGCCTTATTCATTGCAACGTCTTGTATTACATTATGGACTTTTAACGATGCCACGTTTAAAATTCTTTCCAAAGTAATTTATACTCTTGCTTTTGGAGTGTTTACTTGTACTTTGGCTAAAATTATTTATGAAAAATATTTTCGAAGTAAATTAAGTGAGACTATTACTGACACAATTTCATTGGCAATTAGCGCTATACCATACATTTTTTTACACTTTTATGAAAATAATAATATTTTTGTGATTTTGGCACTGTCAGGTATAGCAATTTCAGAAATAATATTTATTTTGTATTTTTCTAAAACAGATTCAATGTCTGAAACGTTTTCTTATTATTTAAAGAATATTTTGTTTAATTTATTCGCTTGCGCAATTATATTTAGTGGAATTTCAATATGTGTTCTAGCGTTTACAACTTTAATCCATGATTTTAAAGATTCCTACAAGGCCTATTTAATACTCGGCCAATTGATTGGAATAGTTTTGTTCGGGAGCATGTTTTTATCAATTATCCCAAAATCAGGGCAAAAAATAACCATTCCAAAGGTTTTCAAAACTATTGTATCTAAAATCATGTTACCTGTTTATATGATTTTGTTATCAATACTATATATGTATCTAGGTAAAATTTTATTTACTTGGACTTTCCCGTCTGGACAAGTCAACTGGTTTGTATCTTTCTCATCGTTATTATTTGTGTTTTTCGCTTTTTCATTAAGTCAATATAAAAATGAAAACAAGGCCATGAATTTATTTCTAAAATTTGGAGGGTTAGCTATTATTCCAACAATAGCGATGCAATTTGTCGCTATATACATAAGAATTTCAAATTACGGACTAACAATACCAAGGTATGCTTCAATTATTTTAAATATTTTTGCTTTAGTTTTTACTCTTATGTTTTTATTTAAACGTGAAAAAAGCTTAAAGCACTCACTTTCGGTATTGGCAGGATTTGTATTACTTACTACTGCTACACCTTTAAATATTATAGATATTCCGATGAGAGAACAATCCCACCGGTTAAAAATGTTGTTATTAAATAATGACATGCTGGTAGATAATAAAATAGTTTCTAACGGTAGTATTGGTTTAGAAGAAAAAATCAAGATTATAGAATCTTATCTATATGTAAAAGGTAGCTTTGAAACCGCAAATTACAAGCCTGAGTTTTTAAATAAAGTCTTAATCAATAAATCAGAAAAAGAAATTTTTGGTTTTGAGAAAACGTATGAGCACGGGGAAAGTGTTTATGAACCAAATATATACTTTCATTACAACTATGATTTTATTGATATTTCAAATTATTCAAAATTTTATGATTTGCCGAATAATAATGCATTGATAGTAGAAAACGGTGAAATTATTTTAAAAAATCCTCTTAATAAAACACAGGTCGTTAAAGGACTTTATGATTATCTGAAAAGTATATATTTAAAATATAAAAGCTTGAACAAAAATTCAGTTGATACTGAAAAAATTGAATATGAATTTAGCGGAAGTAAACTGATCTTATCAAATATTACGTTATATCAAGATGAAAACGAAACACTTGAAATAGGTTATCACAACGGGTGTTATCTTTTGGAAAAGTAATTAATTTCTATTTGCAAAAAGTAAAATTAAAGCGGTTAGTCCTTATTGACTAGCCGCTGTTTTTATACTAAAGAATTTTATTAGACTTTGTTCAAATATCAAATATTTTGTTTGTTTTTAAACACTCAATATTTTGATCTAGTCAATAGAAAACGGACAAATAAGTACATTATTGCCTGTTTTTTGAGCTAAAACTTGAATACCTGAAGTGATGAAATCAGTGGTTGTGCCGTTGACGGTCTTACTCGTACGAATGCTTCCGTCATCGTACTTGTAAGTTACATTATAACTCTGATTCGAGGCTTTCTCAAGTCGTCTGCCGTGTGACCCCACTCAAACTGCAGACCATTTCTGTATGTACGCGAAATGTACGCGAACTGTGTTAACAAACGTTTCTTAAAAATATAGCCTCTCTGTTCTAAAATTTAAAGACATGAGGCTATATTTTTGAATTTTGACTATTTAATTATCACGTTATCTTTTGTTTTTTCAAGTTCTTTAAAATCTAAAATTTAGATAATAACTTTATAGACATTTCCTTATCAGAATCACATGTTAGATATGTAATATCGTTAATTTTTATAATTGATTTGCCATCAATTTTTCCATAATCATCAACTGTGTCAAATACAATTAACTCTTCAGAAATATTCGATACATAACCTTGAATATCTTCAAGTTCACTGTCAAAAAGTTCAACTGTAGTGACTAGTTTGTTATTTTGTGCATGTAATAATAGATTCATCAAAACAGAATCTGACAAAGATTTTATTTTTGAGTGACTTTGTTTTTGAACCTTATATAAATAATCAAGTTTCCGTTCGTATTTGCCACAATATGTAATTCTATAAACATTTTTAATTTCTTTAACCATAAAACCATCATACAACCCATAGGGAGAAACATGTTCCAATAGAATGTGATCGTCGGAAATATCTACTATAAAACCAGCAGAAAATTTATCTGTATTTTCGTAGTCGTCAAAAATTGAAACTATATTCTTTGTATTTTTAAATTCTTTAATCTTATTTTTCATTTCTATCATAATTGTTATCTCCTTCTCTTATTAGGATTATTTGAACGTTTTTGTTCTCTTTGCTTTCGAGCATTACCTTTTTGATGTTTATTCTTTGTACTTGGTCGCGCTCCTTTTGTATGCTCAGATGCAAACTGAAAATTATCAAGCACCGATTTTGTACTGTTTGCTAACCAATTCCAAGTTTCTTGAGTTTTATCACCAACCCATCTTGCCGCATTTGTTATAGCTTTTCCAGCACTATCAATAGCTTTAGCACCCTCATTTATAGCTTTCTGACCTTCAGGTGATGCTAACCATGTGTAATAATTAGCAGTAGCCATCGTGAGAACAGTTCCGCCCACCAGCGTTACTACCACTACATCATCAACAATTGCAACTTCTCCACTTGGGTCAAAAAACATAACCGGATTATTATAACAATAGGCGAAAAGATTTAACCCTCCAGCAAGATTATTATCTGGATTAATAAACCTACCAACTTCAGGATCGTAGTAGCGTGCATTGAGGTAATAAAGGCCGATTTCTGAGTCGTAGTAATAACCTCTGTATCTCAGTGGATTGATGTGAGCGATATGGCTTAGATCAGTGATCTCAGTGCCGATTGCGTCACGGACACTAAGCACCTTACCCCAGGAATCGTAAACATTATTTTATTGACATATTTTTTGCAATTACAAAACCGCATAAACCTATCGTAGAATTAATATCATAAACTTTAAAATTTTTATCTATAAGATATTTTTTTAATTCTTTAGTGGTATTAGACTCTATGTTTACTGGAAATCCATAAGGTAAAGAATTTTCAATCAATTCTTTTTGATTTTCAATAAATGTGTCTACAGAAATTTTTTCAATATCAAATATAATATTATTAACCATTACATTTTCGAAATAATGCGACAATACTTCGTCAAAAATCACCTCATGTGGCTCTTCATTCAAATTTTGTGTTACCATTTTTATTGTTTTGTTTTGAATGTCGACACTATAGAAAATTATATGAGAGTCATGGAGTGAAAAAATATCGTTCATTTGTAGTCCTCTTTTCAAATAGATTATGGAAGCACAACATTGGCAGGAATTGTTGGCCATAGCGGCGGTAACAAAGACGGAAGCATTCTTATTCCTCGATAAATTAAATATGCAGTGCCAGCAGCAGCAGCCCCTACTATTAAAGCTTGTGGGGGTCCAGGGTCAGGATGTTCAGGGTCACGCCAATCCCATTCATGTTTATGTGGCACGGGGTGATTTTTAGGATGACCGTGGTCAGTGTTATGTTTATCAGTCTTTGCTCTCCCGTCAGGTCCATACTCTCTTTCGATTTTACCGTCAGGTGTTTTTACTTTAGAATTCGGTTTACCTTTTGGAGGAAGGCTCTTAACATTTAATATTGCTCCAATTCGCAGTTTTGATGTATTCCCTTTGTACCCAAGTTTTTCCCAATTTGCTCCGTTTCCGGTCAATGCTTTTGCGATTCCCCAAAGAGTATCGCCTTTGGTAATTTGTATTCTATTGCCACTCAGTATTTTAAATTCACCTGTAAAATCTTCAAACATAACCGGATTATTTGAACAGTACGCAAATAAATTCAATCCACCATTAATATTAGAATCCGCATTGAGGAAACGACCGATTTCCGGATCATAATATCTAGCATTGAGGTAATAAAGCCCAAGTTCTGAATCGTAGTAATAACCGCGATATCTTAATGGATTAATGTGAGCGATATGACTTGGATCAGTGATTTCAGTACCAGTTGCGTTAAGAACATGAAGCACCTTGCCCCAGGAATCATAGACGTATTCAGCTACTATGTTGCCCGAAGCGTCGGTAATTCCAACAATATCGCCTTGTGCGTTTTTGAGGTAGAAATACTGAACATTGTTGTAATTGAATCCCACTGCTTGCCCATTTCCGTCAATTTGCCAAATAAGTACATTATTGCCTGTTTTTTGAGCTAAAACTTGAATACCTGAAGTGATAAATTCTGTTGTCGTGCCACCCACAGTCTTACTCGTACGAATGCCCCCATCATCGTACTTGTAACTAACATTATAGCTCAAATTCGAGGCTTTCTCAAGTCGTCTGCCGTGCGACCATTCAAATTGCATGCCATTTCTGTATGCAAGCGGGTTACCGATAGCATCGTAGATGATTTCTTGGCCATTATACGATGTCATTTTATCTTTCCAGTTCGAATCATCGTATCCGTAAACAACAGTGTTTTCGGGAGTTAATCCGGATAAATCTCCAGTTGTATATGCATAAATTTTCTTTTCCTGAATATTTCCGCCAAGATCATAAGAGTAGATGATAGTTTTGTTTAAATTAACGTTATTTTCCCGGGTCAATTGATTAAGATTATCATAATCGTAATGAACAATCAGATCGCTGTTTTTGTCTTTAATGTTTGTAATATTGCCAACATCATCGTATTCATAATTCCATTTTTTATTAAGTTCAACCCAGTTCCCCGAAACTTTCTTTTTGAGCTCGACTGAACCGACTAACCCTGTTGTGTTGTTTGCACCTACATCCACGTATGAAACCTCATGTTTGACGCCCGTAGTTTCATTTGAGTTAAGCGTTTCAGTTGACTGAACTCTGCTGAGCGCATCGTAATTGTACTTATTCCAAATTGATGTGCTGCCAACTGTGATTTTGGAATTCTCAAGCATATTCCCTTCGCCGAAAGTATTTTCGATAGTTTGAGTAATTCCAAATAGCTGTGAAGTTACTTTGTCAATCAAACTACTTTCAAGTGAATTGTATTTCACATCGCTTAAAGTGCCATCACTACGGCGAACAGACGCCAATCTTCCGAATTTATCATATTCAAAATTAGTCGTTAAATTGTTTTCCGGATCAAAAGTCTCTACTAAACGATCTTTATTATCATAAATGTACTCAAATTCGCCGTTTTTCTTGGCTTTACCGTATCCATAATATTTTTTAGCTAATCTGCCCGACTGGTCATAATCATAATTCACACACTGATTATTGGCATATTTAACTTGCCGGAGGAGCCCGTTTCCGGCATCATAAGTGCTTGTTGAAAGCGTTTGGTTTCCAACTTTTGTACTTGTAACATTTCCGAATATATCACGAACAAAATTGTATGCAACATTTGCGCTTTCCGAAACTTTATGCGAAAGCGATGATAATATTCCGTTTGCATACGAATATACATTTTGCGAACCTCCGCAAGTCGCGGTAAGTAAGCGGCCAACGGTATCGTAGGTAAAGTTTGTCGTTACGCTTTTTGGATCTGTGACTGAATTTAAATTTCCGTTATTTTGATTGTAATCAAATGTGGTTACTTTACCGCGTGAATCAGTGGTTGATTCAGTATAATTATATTCTTTATTTGAAGTATACGAAGCACTTGAAGTCACCGATTTCCCTTGAGCAGGAGCGTCTTGATCTTGCGATGCCGTAATGTTTCCATATTGATCGTAAGAAATATTATTTTTAACGTCTCCGCCAGGTGTTTGAATGGTTGAGTTCGCTAATTGATGAGGTTTTGAAGTGCCGCTGTTGTAACTGAAATCAGTTTCATTACTTCTGGGATCTGTGATCTTGGTAACTTCATCGGAAGTTGCATCGCGGTCTAAAGTTGTTTTGTTGCCGGTGTTATCAGTTATGCTTATGACACTACCTTTATCGTTGTGCTCATAAGTGGTGCCTGCATCGTCAACACAAACTTGGATATTATCAAAATATATAGTGTTGCAATTGGCATGAAATGCTGGATTAATTCGGATTGAAGTTACAGTTTTTCCAGCGCCGTAATCACTGGCACGAATGCTCGTGTAGAGGCTTTGAGTATCGGCAACATCAGAGTTGAAATAATTATCAATCCACACTGATGTACTGTCAGAAAAAGTCAACAAAA
>JAEWWM010000087.1 GCA_023458915.1 Bacillota bacterium | reverse complement strand
ATATAAAGTAATTTTAAAGTCAATGGTATGTATACATTTTTTCTGTATAAACTTCTTTTAAGAATAAAAAAATGCTTTAAATAACAAAATAATTGTGATAAAATTTTGCTTAAACAACATTGTATAAAAAATAATTTTTAAAGGAGAAAAATAAATGTTTAAAAAAATTTTTTTATTTTTCAGTTTTTTTATTTTAGCTTCAGGATTAATAACACTATACCCAGCGGAGGCAATAAATTCTGAAGATATACAGATAAATTATAAAATAGGTCAAATGATGTGTTTAGATTTTAGGTTTTGGAGCAGCAAAAGTAACAATAAATCTGACGAAGAACCTACCCAAATAGTTACAGAACACAAACAAGAGGAATCACGAATTCCGGTAACAGAAATCAATGATGAAATTAAAGAAATTATTTCAAAATATCATATTGGAGGGGTGATTTTATTTTCACAAAACTTCCAAAACAAAAACCAGGCTAAAAAGCTGATTTCTGATTTACAAAAAGCCGCCAAAGACTCCGGAAACCCACCGCTTTTTATTTGTGTTGACCAAGAAGGCGGAAGAGTTGAAAGATTTACTTTTGGCAGAGATAAGCTCAAAAATAATTTAGAAATCGGGAAAATGAAAAATTCCGAAAAATTAGCTTTTGAAAAAGGGAAAATAATTGGAAGGGAACTTTCTGAGCTTGGGATAAATTGCAACTTTGCTCCAGTTGTTGACGTCAATAGTAACCCTGAAAATCCTGTCATTAATGTGCGTTCATTTGGAGAAACCGCTGAAATTGTATCTAAGTGTGGAGTCAATTTCATGAAAGGTTTGCATTCACAAAACATTATTGCAACTGCAAAACATTTTCCAGGTCACGGAGATACAGACGTTGATTCTCACATCAGTTTGCCAAGAGTAAACAAAACTATGGCTGCGCTTGAAAACCTTGAGTTAAAACCTTTTAAAGCTATGATTGATTCAGGCGTTGACATGGTAATGACGGCACATATTGAACTACCAAAAATTGAAAAAACTGCTATTATTTCAAAAAAAGATGGTAGAGAAATTTTTCTCCCTGCTACTTTATCAAAAACCATTCTAACCGAATTACTAAGAAATAAACTGAATTTTAAAGGTGTTATTATAACTGATGCAATGAATATGAAAGCAATTTCTGAAAATGTTGGCGAAGCAGAAGCTACAAAAATGGCAATTTCAGCAGGAGCGGATATGATTTGTATGCCGGCAGTTTTAAGAAGTAAAAGTGATATAACTAAACTTGACAATATTTTTGAAACTTTAAAAAGAGCTATAAACAACGAAATTTCTATGAAACAAATAGACAACTCAGCCGAACGCATCTCAAATTTAAAGAAAAAATTTTACACATAAATAAATTTAAAGCATAAAGTTAATGCGTTTTCATTAATTTTTAAGCGCTAAAAAAATGAAAAACCTTTGTTTAATTCCATAATGTAATTATTTAAAGCGGCTCATAAAATTATGAGCAAAGCCCTCCCCCATTTCCTCTTTTGCAACAAGATGTGGTAGAAACTTTAATTTTTAAAAGAGCTATGCCTTACTGTACTAAAAACATAGTTTTTAGTACAGTTTAAATTTTGTTATTTTTTTAATTTATATTAAATATTTCTTGTTTTATAGTGAATATTTTCAAAAATATGTATATTTTGACTTAAATGGACTAACAATAACCTTACTTAATTGTAATTTGTCAAATTCATGAGGCTCATTTCAAGGCAAGTTAAAGGAGGTAAGGGGCTTGAAAGCAACGGGAATTGTTAGAAGAATAGATGAACTTGGGCGTATTGTTATCCCAAAAGAAATAAGAAGGACGCTTAGAATCCGCGAAGGCGACCCGCTTGAAATTTACACGGAAGCGTCCGGAGAAGTAATATTTAAAAAATATTCCGCTATAGGCGAAATGTCACCGTTTGCCTCACAATATGCAGATGTTTTATCGAGAGCCATCTCTATGCCGGTACTAATTTCAGACCGCGACCATATTGTAGCGGCTGCGGGAATTCCTAAAAGGGAGTTCATGGAAAGGCGCATAACTTATTACCTTGAAGATTTAATGGAATCTCGGAAACATTTTTCCATTTATGATAAAAATAGCACAAAATTCCACCCTGTTGAAGGATTAAATAACGAAGCAGCTCTAGCGTTTCCAATAATTTCTGGCGGAGATATCGCAGGAAGTATTATTGTTTTAAAGCAAGGCAAGGAACCAAGTTCAGAAGAAACTGTTACAAAACTCACTCAAATTTCTGCTGAATTTTTGGGCAAACAAATGGAAGACTAAGTTAAAAAAATTGCGCTTCTTTGTTAGTTTAATAAGGAGTCTATCAGGCTTTGCCCTGCCATTTCGCGGGGCTTTTGTATGTTCAAAATTTCAAGTATTGTGGGGGCAATATCGCAAAGTGCTCCACCATTTTTTAATCGGCACTGAAATCCAACCACACTAAACGGTACTTTATTCACGGTG
Source organism: Bacillota bacterium (assembly GCA_023458915.1). GTDB lineage: Bacteria > Bacillota > Clostridia > Oscillospirales > Acutalibacteraceae > UMGS1491. The sequence goes on along the minus strand of JAEWWM010000087.1, from coordinate 17,781 downwards.
TGAGAGGTAACGGGCAAATTTTGCTGATCGCGCATTTGCTCAGCGTTCCCATGGTCTGCAGTTATAATAACCACTCCACCGATTTTATTCATTTCCGAGATTAACCGACTAACACACTTATCGACCGTCTCAATGGCTTTCACGGTTGCATCAAGGTTGCCTGTATGGCCAACCATGTCAGAGTTAGCATAATTTACAACTATAAAATTGTATCTTTTTGTTTTTATATTTTCTTCCACTGCTTTTGTAAGTTTATAAGCACTCATTTCGGGCTTTAAATCGTAGGTTTGAACTTTTGGCGAATCTATGATTACTCTGCCTTCGTTTTCGTACAACTTTTCCACCCTGCCACCAAAAAAAAATGTAACATGGGCATATTTTTCAGATTCAGCAGCTCTTAGTTGAGTTAGCCCGCATTTTGAAAGATATTCTCCGAGCGAATTTTTTATTTTGCGGGGTTTAAAAGCAACATTTACGTTTTGAATTTTTTTATCATACTGCGTTAAACAGCAGTAATTTTTAATATTAACTTTTTTTAAATTAGATTTTTCGCCCATAAACATTTGTGTTATCTGTCTTGCTCTATCAGGACGAAAATTAAAACATATCACAGCATCATTTGGAGCAATCCCTTTATATTCTTCTCGAACAATTGGCAGGATAAACTCATCCGTAATGCCGTTTTCGTATGAACTAACTATAGCTGCTTCTTCAGGAGCACAAAATTTTTCGCCTTCAGCATTTGCAATAGCATTGTAAGTAAATTTTGTGCGCTCCCATCGATTGTCGCGATCCATAGCATAAAACCTGCCGCAAATTGTTTCTATTTTACCAATTTTATTTTCACTAATAAATTTTTTAAGTTCTTTTATGTAATTTATACCGGATTTTGGCGGAGTATCGCGACCGTCCATCCACGCATGGATACAAACTTTTTCCACACCGTTCATTTTAGCTATATTTAAAAGCGCGTAAAGATGATTAATATGACTATGCACACCACCATCAGACAAAAGCCCCATTAAATGCAGAGAAGATTTGTTTTCGAAAACATATTTCATTATTTTTTTAAGTTCATTATTTTCGTAAAAACTTCTATCTTTTATGCTTTTGTTAATGTAAGTTATATCCTGATAAACAACTCTACCTGCACCAATGTTTGTGTGGCCAACCTCAGAATTCCCCATTTGCCCCTCAGGCAATCCGACACTTAGCCCCGAAGCTTCGAGCGAAGTAGTTGGATAACTTGCAAAAATTCGATCAATATTAGGAGTTTTTGCTTTGAAAATAGCATTTGAATCTGATTTTTCTCCGATCCCAAAGCCATCAAGAATGATAAGAAGCAAATTATTAATCAAAATAGTCCTTCTTTCAAATTAGATTTACCCTAAAACTGCGTAAAACAGGGGTTTTTAAACTATCAAAAATTTTATAATATCTAGATGAAATCCACGCTAATTTTAGAATAAGTCTATTAATTTTAAGCGAAATTTTCTGCGGTGTTTATAATTTTCAAAAATTCACCCACATCAAGTGACGCCCCGCCAACAAGAAGACCATCTATACTAGGCGCGCTTAAAAAATTTTCTGCATTTTTGGAATTTACAGATCCTCCGTACAGTATGCGAATGCCATTTCCAATTGAATTTCCGTATTTTGAAATTATAAAAGCTCTTATATCACTACACATCTTAGAAGCATCAGCGGAAGTAACAGCTCTGCCTGTTCCGATCGCCCATACAGGTTCGTAAGCTAAAACTATATTTTGCACCTGGTTAGCTGACACATCGTTAAGCACTGTTTTTATTTGATTAACGACCGCCATTGATTCTGCGCCCTGACTTCGCTGCTTCTCAGTTTCACCCACGCAAAGAATCACTTCTAAATTATTTTCAAGAGCGTTTTTTACTTTTTTGGCGATTATTTCATCGGTCTCGTTAAAGTAAATTCTGCGCTCACTGTGGCCAAGAATAACATATTCGACACCCATGCTCGAGAGCATTGGAGTAGAAATCTCACCCGTAAACGCGCCTGAATTTTCAAAGTGACAGTTTTGAGCACCAATTTTTATTCCGTTTTTATGGCATCTTTCAATAATTGGCTGAAGGCTAATGAACGGCGGGCAAATAATAATATTGCACTTAAAACTATGGCTTTTAAAAGTAAGCTCCGAAATGAATTTTTCAGACTCCAAAACCGTTTTGTTCATCTTCCAATTAGCAACCACAAGCTTTTTGTTTTTCATTTTTAATTTTTCACCCTTGCCTTTTAATCTAAATTAATTTTATAAATATATAATTTTATCATAAATTAAAAAAAGAAAAACCACAGATAACACTTTATAAACGTACTGATAGATCTGAAAATTTAATTTCGAAATATTTTTGAATATATTAAACAAAAACAATTTGAATTTTGAGGCTGTTTATAGTACAATTATCACAACTAAATTTATATTATGGAGGAAAACATGGACGAAAAATTTTTAAAACTCTCCGAAAAAATATTTGAAAATGAAAAATTGCTGAAAAAAGTTGTAAAATGCGAGACTTTTAACAAACTTTATGATATAATAAAATTAGAAAGCAATTTAAAAATCAGTAAAGAGGAATTAAAAGAGTTTATGGATAAATACAGCAATTTTAATCAAGACGATTTAAAAGAATTAAAAAAATTTAAGCGAAGCTGAATTAGATTCAGTTTCAGGCGGAGCAAATGGCTTTAAAAACAAAGCTATTGCATCGGCACTTAGCTTTTTAACTATGGCTCAAATGGGTGCAGGGATGGCATCAGCAAAAAGTTCAAATGAAGTCAGCTCTAATGTCGCTAAAGTTTCGACATCAAGCAAATCAAAAGCCGACGATATTAAAAATTGGGTTTCAAAGCATAAAGCCGGAGTAACTGTTGGTGCAGTAGGCACAGCTTTGGTTGCTGCTGTTGTAGTATTTTTAGTTAAGGGGTTGGAATCGCCAGTAAAAAAACCACCGTACGCACACTACGCATCAAAAGAATTACTAGAAAAAGAATTGTTACCAGAAGACAAAAAACTATTAAATAAGCTGCCAGATGATAACTGGAAATTAGGTAATAAAAAATATAGACAAATAGAAATACTGCTATTAACCGAGGTGCACAATAAATGGCATGCTTTTGCGAAAGCCTATGAACGCTGCATGGACGAATTGCAGAAAACCCATCAAGAGGGCCACCTTACTGATGAGGAACTTCAGGAATTTATTAATATGAAAATTTTTCCAGCTTTTTATCAAATCTTTTGCGCATTCAGAGCCGACTGGGGCTACCGTAGGTCTGACTTTAACTTTGGCCATGGTGGCGGTGGCTGGACCGATGCGGCTATGTGGAATTATTTTGATAATGGGGATGGAATATACGATGGCTTTAAGAACATCACAAAGATCACTGATATCAACGCCTGGACGACCTCCAATAACAGTACTCAGCGTGATGAAAATAACAATTTTTGTTTTAAGTTTGATGTTCGTCCCACTATTTATGATGCTATTCTGAGCGCTGTTGAAAATGATCGGACTTTCATAAGTGAAAAGGAAAGCAATACTTATATTACTATTCATATTGGCAGCAAAGAATATTTCGAACATATAATTAAAGCTTTCAATTATGTCACTAAGGAATTAAATGAGGTTCTTGGCACGTATAAATTTTTCAGTAAATTCTAATAATTCTCCATCCTCGTTATCCTCATTCTCATCGACATTTAATATCCACAGCGCTGTAACAGTAAACCCAAATACGAGATAAGTTTAATAAAAAAATCATTGCTTAAGTAAATTATTTTAACTTTTCTTCCTGCCGTATAGCAGAAAAAAATCGACAGAAATGTAAGTCCTCTTAGTTGACACGTTAAGAGTTAAATGGTATGCTAAAATTTGTGGTGAATATTAGTCGCTGGTGTAGCTCAGTTGGTAGAGCAATTGATTTGTAATCAATAGGTCGGGGGTTCAAGTCCCTCCACCAGCTCCACTAATTAAAAAATGGGAGATTTCCCGAGCGGTCAAAGGGGGCAGACTGTAAATCTGTTGCGTCACGCTTCGATGGTTCGAATCCATCATCTCCCACCAATAGTGTAAAAGAACCGTCTAGACGGTTCTTTTATTTTACATAGCGCAATTTTTAAAGCGCTTGCAACAAATTCCATCGTGGCTTCACGCTCGTCAGGATAGTTACAGTTATCTATTAAATCACCTGTGATAATTATAATATTAGGATGTTCTCTTTTGATCTTACTTAGCAGTTCGCTTTGATGAATGCCGAACCTTTTGTTATGTAAATCTGAAATTTGAACAATGGTATAGTTGTCAAATTCACTTGGAATTTTATTATTGCAGATAGTAAATTTATTGACTTCTATAAAATTATTACCCAAATGCAACCAACATATAATCATTAAAATCGCGTATATAACTATAAGCCATATTTTTTACGATTTGATAATTTCATAATATTTAAATTTATTTTTAAATCTCCTGTTCAACTGAAGCTACGCCCTTCTGATTTCGGTATCATAAATTGTATTTTTTTGCACTTCTTTTTCAAAATAAAGCTTTAAGAAAAACGCAAAATAATATATAATTAAATAAAAATCAGTAATTTTAGGAGTGAAGGTATTGACAACAGCCCTACTTATAATTATTGGAATATTACTTTTTAATCTAGTAGTATTCGCGCATGAACTTGGTCACTTTTTTACAGCAAAATCATTTGGAATAAAAGTAAACGAATTCGCGATCGGTATGGGTCCTCAAATTTTTAAATTTACAAAAAATGACACTGTTTTTTCACTCAGGCTCTTCCCCATCGGCGGATTTTGTAGTATGGAAGGCGAAGACGAAGAAAGCAGCGACCCTTCAGCTTTTGGCAAAAAGGCAGCATGGAAAAGAACTATAGTCGTTGTGACGGGAGCCATTATGAACATAATTCTCGGCTTTTTAATGACATTAATTCTTCTTGCTCAAAGTCCAAAGCTCACCTCAACAACGATCGCAGGTTTTCAACCAAACGCTGTTTCGCCGTCATCGAAACTTGCAGCAGGAGATGAAATTTTAAAAATTGATGGAGCTCAAGTTTATTCATATAAAGACTTAGCTTTTGACTTAACTGTTGATGGTAAAAGTAATTTTGATATTGAAGTTAAACGCGGAAATGAAACCGTAAACCTCAAAAACGTGATTTTTAAAACAGAAGTAAATGAAAAAGGAAAATCCGTAACTATATTGGATTTTTACTTAAAAGCAACCAACAAAAATTTTTGGACATTAATAAAACAAACTTTTTTCGATACGATTTCAACCGTAAAAATAGTTTGGATGAGTTTAGTCGGAATTATAACGGGAAGATTCGCCTTTAATAACATAAGCGGCCCGATTGGCATTACTTCTGTAATTGGTCAAGCATCTGCCGAAGGCCTTAAAACAAGCTTTTTGATGGCAATTAATAATATTATTGCCATAATGGCGATGATAACCATAAACTTAGGTGTTGTGAACCTTCTTCCTCTACCTGCGCTTGACGGCGGAAGACTAATTTTCCTCATTTTTGAAATGATAACACGCAAAAAAATCAACCCTAAGTATGAAGGCTGGATTCATGCAGTTGGATTTTTCCTATTTATCGCTCTTATGATTTTAATCTCCTATAGCGATATAGTAAGGTTGCTTGGCTGGATCTAGAATGCAATTTTTAAAAAATTCATTTAATTAGGAGCTATAAGTTAATTATGAGAAGGCCTTCAAAAGAAGTTAAAATCGGGGAAATTAAAATCGGCGGAGATTCGCCAATTGCCGTGCAGTCGATGTTGAATATTCCGTCTCATGAAATAGAAAAAAATATAGAACAGGCAAAAGAGCTCAAAGACGCCGGCTGCGACATTATAAGAGTTGCAATCCCGACAATGGACTCAGTTAAGCTCATACATAAAATAAAGGAAAAAGTAGACATCCCTGTGGTCGCAGATATTCATTTTAACTACAAGCTCGCAGTTGAATCAGCCGCCGCCGGAGCGGACAAAATAAGAATTAACCCTGGTAATATTGGCGACGAATATAAAATTAAAATAGTTGCCGATGCTTGCCGAACTAAAGGAATTCCAATCAGAATTGGTGTTAATTCGGGTTCACTTGAAAGCCATATTCTAGAAAAATATAATAAACCAACTGCCGAAGCCATGTGTGAAAGCGCGCTTTTTAATGCATCAAAACTTGAAAAGTATGATTTTAACGACATCGTTCTATCACTTAAGTCCTCTACTGTAAAAGATACTGTCGAAGCCTATAGGATAGTCCAGAGCCGCTGCGATTATCCGTTACATACCGGTATAACTGAATCCGGAACTGAAACCATGGGAATAGTAAGATCATCAATTGGCATAGGCGCGCTTCTCATGGATGGGATTGGCGATACAATCCGTGTATCTTTAACTGATGAGCCAGTTAAAGAAGTTAAAGCTGGGATTAACATTTTAAAAGCGCTTAATCTTTATAAAAACGGCATAACTTTTATTTCCTGCCCAACATGCGGCAGGACAAAAATTGATCTTATAAGCATTGCTAAAGAAGCAGAGCGCCTTCTTGAAAATCATCCAAGTAACTTAAAAATTGCAATTATGGGCTGCGCTGTAAACGGTCCGGGCGAAGCAAAAGATGCCGACATTGGCATTACAGGAGCAGATGGCATAGGCATTATATTTAAAAAAGGCGAAATTATTCGAAAAGTTAAAGAAAAAGACCTGGTAAAAGAGCTCGTTAAAGAAGTACATCTCATGACCTCAAACTAGACTTGCCCTGGAACTGCACGGTTAGGACAAGTATATAAATCGAGAGCACAAAGAAACTAAAGGAAGAAATTCAAATTGAAGAGATTTAAAGATTTTTTTGAAACATTCGGAATAAACAGAATAAGTGATTCCTTAGCTAATTCACATATAGAGTCTTTGGATATAGACAAATCAAGCCGCGCAGTTAAAGTGAATTTGGTAGCGTATGAAGAAATCACCGAAAGCGACGTAAAAATTTGCGAAAATTTAATTCTTGCTTCTTCACTGTCGCCCGAAAAAATTTTAATTAATATTAAAAATATTTCTGAAATAAAAAATACAGCTAAGCTTGACAACACATCCTTAGCTACAACAAAAATAAGAACAGAAGAAAACATGCTACCGAAAATTATTCCTGGGTCTACAAAACCTCTCTATGGAAATATTATAAAAAACCAGCCTACTCCAATCCTCGAAATTGAATCTCATATGAGCAAGGCCGTTGTTTGGGGAGAAGTATTTGCTTCAGATTCACACATAACCCGCGACGGAAATAAAATTATTTACACTATCTACATAACTGATTATACGGGCTCCTTAATTCTTAAAATAATAGAAAATAAAAAACAAAGCTCATATCTCGAAAAGCTTAAAAAAGGTACCTCGATTTTGGTTTACGGCGAAATTTCTGAAGACAAGTACGAAAAAGAAATTGTAATGCGCCCGAAAAGCATTAATTTCGTTTCTAAATATAATATTATGGACAACGCTAAAAAAAAGCGGGTAGAACTTCATATGCACACAAATATGTCCGCGATGGACGGCATTAATTCCGTTTCAGAATTTATTGAAAGAGCCCACAAATGGGGGCACTCTGCCATTGCAATAACCGACCATGGTGTCGCACAAGCGTATCCCGAAGCTATGAACACTGTAAACACCATAAATAAAAATGGCGGAAATATGAAGATTATTTATGGTTTAGAAGCCTATTTCGTAAATGATATGCTTCCTATAGTCACAGGCGATGAATCTCGCGATTTAGAAGGCGAATTTATTTGCTTCGACCTCGAAACCACAGGCCTTAACGCCGCAAGCGATAAAATAATCGAAATAGGTGCTATTCGAATTAAAAATAAAGAAATCATCCAAGAATTTTGCACTTTTGTTAATCCTAAAATTTCTCTTTCGGAAAAAACTACCCAGCTTACTGGTATAACTGACAATATGGTAGCAAACGCCCCCGATGAAAGAGAAGCGCTTGAAGAATTTATCAAATTTTGCGGCAAAAAACCCGTTCTTGTAGCTCATAATGCAAATTTTGACGTTTCTTTTGTTAAAGCTGCCTGCAATCGCATACATATTGACTTCAATTTTACATATATAGACTCCGTTCCAATGAGCCGCGCGCTAATTATGAATGCAAAAAATCACAAACTTGATACCATAGCAAAAATTCTGAAAATTCCTGAATTTAATCACCATAGGGCTTCGGATGATGCAAAAGCTCTTGCTCATATATTCTTAAAATTAATAAAAATGGCGAATGAAATCCGTGGTATTACAAATATAAATAAAATTAACACATCCCTTTCAGGAAGTGATTCAAAAAAAGCTGTTTCCCATCACATGACGATTTTGGTTAAAAATCAGACAGGGCTTAAAAACCTTTATAAATTAATTTCGCTTTCTCACCTTAATTTTTTCTACAAAAAACCAAGAATACCCAAAAGCAAACTTTTAAAAATGCGTGAGGGATTATTAATTGGTAGTGCATGCGAATCTAGTGAGCTTTTTAGAGCTATCACCGGTGGACGACCATGGGAAGATCTTTTAGAAATAGCAAAATTTTACGATTACCTCGAAATTCAGCCGCTAGGGAACAATGAGTTTATGGTTCGCGAAGGGATAGCAAGTTCAAAAGAGCAGCTCCAAGAATTTAACAGAACCGTCGTAAGGCTTGGAGAAGAACTGAACATCCCTGTTGTTGCCACTGGAGATGTGCACTTCCTAGACCCGCACGAATCTGAATATAGAAAAATTTTAATGGCGGGTCAAGGTTATAAAGACGCAGATTATCAGGCGCCTTTATACTTCCACACCACTGCTGAAATGCTTGAAGAATTTTCGTATCTTGGAGCTGAAAAATGCTACGAAGTTGTTATTGAAAATACAAATAAAATCACTGATATGATTGATGTTATTTCGCCAATCCCATCAGGAGTATTTCCACCGTCAATTCCGGGCGCTGAAGAGGAACTCATAAATATAAGTTGGGAACGAGCAAAAAAAGAGTACGGTAATCCGCTGCCTGAAATCGTTCAAAAAAGACTTGAAAAAGAACTGGAATCCATTACAAAACATGGTTTTTCGGTACTTTACATGGTAGCTCAAAAACTCGTTGCAGATTCCGAAAAGCATGGATATTTAGTTGGTTCAAGGGGTTCGGTTGGATCTTCGTTTGTAGCGACAATATCCGGGATATCGGAAGTAAACCCCCTCTCCCCACATTATCTTTGTCCAAAATGCAAAAATAGTGAATTTATAACCGATGGAAGTTACGGTTCGGGGTTTGACCTTCCTGAAAGAAACTGCCCAAAATGCGGCACTTCTTATGCTCGTGATGGACAAGACATTCCTTTTGAAACATTTCTTGGCTTTGATGGCGATAAAACTCCCGACATAGACCTTAATTTTTCGGGTGAATATCAGAATGATGCTCATAGATATACCGAAACGCTTTTTGGCAAAGACAACGTCTTCAAAGCTGGAACTATCGGCACAGTTGCCACCAAAACTGGCATCGGTTTTACAAAAAAATTTGCGGAAGAACGTGGGATTAACCTCAACAAAGCCGAAATGGTACGCCTTGCCACGGGATGTACAGGCGTTAAACGTACGACAGGACAGCATCCGGGCGGTATGGTAGTTGTTCCGCAAAATAAAGAAATTTATGATTTTTGTCCTGTTCAAAGACCTGCTAACGATCAAAATTCAGATAATATTACAACTCATTTTGATTTCCACGCCATTCATGATACAATCTGCAAATTAGATGAACTCGGCACGACGTTCCTTCAATTTATAAATACTTGGAGGATTACACAGGCATTAAAGTTAATGAAGTGTCAATGAGCGACCCGAAAGTAATGTCGCTATTTACATCGCCCAATGCATTAGGTGTTAAACAAAGTGATATTGGCTCACAAACAGGAACAATTTCACTCCCCGAGGTAGGCACAAATTTTGTAAGGCAAATGCTTATTGAATGTAAACCAAAAACTTTTGCCGACCTTATGCAAATTTCCGGGCTTTCCCACGGAACTGATGTTTGGCACGGCAATGCGCAAGAACTCATTCAAAAGGGAATTTGCAATATATCCGAAGTTATCGGAACACGGGACAACATAATGGTTTATCTCTCGCACAAAGGAATTAACCCAAAAACTGCCTTTAAAATAATGGAAATCGTAAGGAAAGGAAAAGCGTCGAAACTTTTAACTTACGAGGATATTGAAGAAATGCGTTCTCACGGCGTCCCGGAGTGGTATATATCATCATGTATGAAAATAAAGTATATGTTCCCAAAAGCTCATGCTGCTGCGTACATGATCTCAACTCTTCGGCTCGGTTGGTACAAAGTTTATCGCCCTGCTGAATATTATGCCGCTTATTTCACTGTTCGTGGCGAAGATTTCGACGGTTTAACCGTTATGAAAGGTCGAAATGCTGTTAAACAAAAAATGGCGGAAATTACTGCAAAAGGTAAAGAAGCAAGCGCAAAAGAAAACGCAGCATACTCCACATTTCAAATAGTAAACGAAATGCTCGCTCGAAAAATTGAAATTCTTCCCGTAGATCTTTATAAATCCGATGCATACAAATTTATAGTTGAAAACGGTAAAATCCGCCTTCCGTTTGCATCGCTCACCGGAGTAGGAGAATCAGCAGCACAAAACTTACAATTATCGAGAGAAGATGGCGAATACATATCAATTGATGATGTTCAGATACGCTCCAAAGTTACCAAATCGGTTGTAGAAACCCTCCAGGAAGCCGGAATCCTAAAACATCTGCCGCAAAGTAATCAAATGTCGTTTTTTTAAGAAATTAAATGTTTTTTCAGAAAGTTTAAAAAATTTTTCGTTCATACTCCCTCCACTATATAAAATTATTTGTGATAATAATACCATAAACACAAGTAAAAATCAATAAATTTATTGCATGTTTACAAAAAAATATGCTAAAATAACTATCTACATAAATTTTATCAAGGAGTGATATTTCAGTGGAAGATAATGTTTTTGAGGTTAACAAAAAACTTGTTAAAGAAATTATATCTACCATAGAGGAAGATATGTCCAACGAAGAGGTTATAAATCTTCTGTTAGAGCGCAAGGTATCTGTAAATATGGATGAAAAATATACTATAGGGCAAAAAACCGCTGACAAGCTAGCGAGTTTTGCTGGAAGCTGGACATTTGTTACGATTTTTATGGTTTGTATTATTGGCTGGATTTTTCTCAATAGTACGTTTTTGTCATCTGCTTTTGACTCCTTTCCGTATGTACTTTTAAATTTGATTCTTTCTTGCATTGCCGCTATTCAAGCGCCGCTTATTATGATGAGCCAAAAACGCCAAGAGCAAAAAGATAGGCAGCGCAGCGAAAATGATTATTGCGTAAACCTCAAGACAGAAATTATAATTGAAGATTTGCATAAAAAAATCGATCATCTGCAAAGAAGTCAAGGGAAAATTCTTAAGTACATAGAATCCACCTCAAAAAATATGGATAAATAATTTATTCAGATTAAAATAATTATAAAACGAGTGAATTTTTAAGCATTTTTTATCATAAAAATTTTATTTGAAATAAGTTTTGAAAACTCTGAATCGTGGGTTATAACTACAATGGCGCAATTTCCTTTCGCTAAATTTTTAATTATTTTAGCAGTTTTGCTAGTTAACTGCGGGTCTAAAGCCGATGTAGGCTCATCAAAAAGCAAAATCTTTGGATTTGACATTAACGCCCGAGCAATTGCTACTCGCTGTTTTTGCCCTCCAGATAAATCTTTTGGCAAACTATTTTCTTTACCTTGTAGTCTAAACATTTTTATTAAATTTTCAGCTTTTTTTCGTGATTTTTCTGCAATTTCCAAATTTTGCATTACAGTTAAGTTATTAAATAAATTAAAATCTTGAAATACAAATCCTATGTTTTTTAATAATTCTTTTTGATTTTTTTCAGTCAAAATTTTGCTGAAAATTTTAATTTGCCCAAGGGTGACTTTTTCAAGTCCTGATAAACATCGCAAAAATGTGGTTTTGCCTTCGCCGGAAGGCCCTACAATAGAAATAATCTCACCTTCTTTAATTTTAAAATTAATATTTTCAAAAATGGTATTTTCACCGAATTTTTTGATCAAATTAGTGGTTTCAATTGCATACATAGTAAAACGTCTCCTTAAAATTTAAATTTTTTCTCTAGTTCTTTGAACAGCGTAACTAGAAATGAACAAATCACAAGATATATCGCGAATGCGGCGATATATGGAGTAATATTTGCTGTAGAATTTACGATATTTTTTGTGTTTGAAAGTAATTCCTGCACGCCAATTGCAAACATTAGAGCAGTGTCTTTAACAAGCGTCACGGATTCATTGCAAATTGCCGGTAAACAAATTTTTATCGCTTGTGGAAGTAAAATTTTGAAAAATGTTTTAAATTTACCAATTCCAAGCATTTTCGCAGCCTCTACTTGGCCTTTGTCTATTGATAAAAATCCGCCTCTGAAAATTTCCGCGAAATATGCTGAATAATTAAGCATAAAGGTGATTATTCCTGCTAAAAATCTATCGTTTATTGTTAAAAATTGTCCGACGATCGGAACATGTGGTAATCCGTAAAACACGAAAAAAAGTTGCAAAAGTAGTGGCGTTCCGCGCATTAAGTTTATAAATCCTCGAAATAAAATTTTTAGCGATTTTAAATTTTGCAAAATGTATAAAATTAAACCAAGTGGCAGTGAAAAAGTTATTGTAATTATAAAAGTTAATAAAGTTTGCTTTACTCCTTGTAAAATCGGGACTAACCAGTCTAATTTTTTTGCTTTAAATTTAGAAATCTCGCTTGTTTCATCCTGCCAATAAAATAAATCCTGGCCAAACCATTTTTTGCAAATTTCTGCAGTTTTACCTAATTTATAAAGTTCACCCAACTTAATTTCAATCAAATCTTTTAGTTTTTCGTTACCTTTTTTGACGGCAACAACATAAAATTCCGATGAGATCTCTTGTTTCAGAATTTTGAAATCATTATTTTTAAGTTTGCTGAAATAATATTTTGCTACAATTTCATCTAAAATGGTTGCATCTGATTTGAAAGTTTCAACTTCGTTTAGACAATTTACCATGTTTTCAAGTTCGATGGTTTCTTTAATTTTTGGTTTTAAATCGCTGTTGTTAAGAGCATGTGCGCCTGTTGACCCTTTTTGAACGCAGACCACTTTATTTTCTAAATCTTTCAAACTATTTATTTCAGAATTTTTATTAACAACCACAATTTGACGATTCTTTAAATATGAGCGAGTTAAGAGCATAGATTTTTCGCGCTCAGGTGTTTTTGAAAGTCCATTCCAAATCACATCAATTTTGCCGCTTTCAAGCTCCATTTCTTTAGAGTCCCAATCAATTGGCTGAAAAATTACATTAAAATTTTTAAAAACTTCATTTGCCAAATCAATATCAAATCCAACAATATCTCCTGAGCTCCCTATGAATCCCATTGGTGGCACGTTGATATCAAGCCCTATGATTATTTTTTCTTTTGCAAGTGCAGGTAAACAAAAAACACATGTAAAAAATAATAGAATTAATAATTTAAATTTAGTTTTCATAAATAAATCTCCTTAAAAAATTTGAAATAAAAACCATGCCGCCTCGAAAGCAAGATGGCATGGTTTCAAAAATTAAATCAAAGATTTAAAATGAAAACTACCAACATGAGCTCCCGAGAAATAGGGTTCGGGACTGCTTCATGTTGGTAGCTAAAATACTACGTCACAAGATGCAACCCCCACTCATGATGGTGATGATTTTTACTTACAAAATTTAAATTCTTCATAGCGGGTGCACCTCCTAAATTATAATTATTTTATTATACTATTATAATTTTAAACTTTATAATATCTTATAAATTTAATTATATAAAATTTTTTTAAAAATAAGAAGTCATGAACTTATATGTAACTTCGTTACTCTTGTTATCTTCGCCATCTTTGGACTACCATATTATACATATCCAAGGTTCCAAAAGCGAGAATGCTAAACAAAAAGCATAGCAAAATTTTTTATGCTATTAAAAAAGCGGCACAGATAAATAAATATACATCTGTACATAAATAGTAAAACTGAGTTTTCAATCATCGCCATACTTTTAAACCAACAGTAGGTTTTGCGAATAAATCTTGCCAAGTAGTGCCGCAAAAGCCGATTTATTCGCTCAATCGCAGAAATATGCGCTTTTCCCACAATGTGTTTGGTCGGATCAATCAAATTGTACGATCCCCAGCCATCGGTTGCGTAAATTTTTGCATCAATCGGATGAACAGGCAAGCAAGTGTGTAGCGGATGGGTTTTTACGTTCAAAAACAAGCCAAAAAATGTTGTGCGGTAAATGTGCGATAAATTTTCTTGAATATTTATTTTTTAACAATATTTTAAAAATTAAAACCACATAAAACTTAGTGTTTAAGCAGTTTTTAATTTGGTGCGCCAGGAGGGATTCGAACCCCCGACCTCTTGGTTCGTAGTTCAGTTAGGAGCTTTTATTAATTTTCCGTAATATGCCTTGGTTCACAGTATTATGCCATTTATTCTGTTTACACTTTCCCCAGTGTAACCTCATCTCCCCTATTTTTTCATAACTTTATTGAACAAATCTTGAACATTTTTAAGTTTAAAAAGCCTGATGTTAATCCAAAACCTTATTTAAATTTATTAACTATCAGAAAACTGAGGTTCCAGCTTATAGCTATATTATTTAAATCAGTGATTTCCAGGACGTTTGTATCGCGAACACTTAGCACTTTACCCCAAGAATCGTAAACATATTCAGCTACGATGTTGCCTGAAGAATCGGTGATGCCGACGATATCGCCCTGTGCGTTTTTGAGGTAGAAATACTGTGTACCATTGTAGTTGAATCCTACAGTTTGGCCATTTCCGTCAATTTGCCAAATAAGTACATTATCGCCTGTTTTTTCAATCTTTTATTTGTCCGTTTTCACTTGACCGGATCAGTTTACATACTTTCACAGTATCTTACAACTACACTTTTATAGTACCAAAAACCTTTACGAAAACGAAAAAGGAAAATAAAAACTGATAATAGTAGCGCATATTGAATTTTAATATGCGCTATTCCTCTTCTTCTTCATCGTTGCAACAGCAGATTTTAATATTTATTCGGATATCACACTCGCATACGCAACATATAGCATCGCTTTGATTAGTTCTTTCACATAAATTGTAGTATTCGTGTTTGCGGCATGCTTCTTTGTGATCGTCTAAACAATGTTGGACATGATTATTTTTTTTAGAGCAACCTTGCTCTTTCCACGTGCTTTTTTCGTCTACTGACATTAATATACCTCTATCCGCATTATTTTAAAATAAGTATTTTAATATTTTCAAAAAGAAATTCCATAAAACAAATTATACCATATACTATGCGGATAAGACGCGCTGTGATTGCATTTTTTAATCACTCAATTGAATACTATCTCATAAAATAATATCGAGGGTATAATAAATAATTGACATTTTATACTCAAAAAAATAAAAATAAATATTTCAAAAAAATTTATAATTTAATAAATATATTATTAGCTATTTCAATGTTATGAAAAACTACAGCTATCTTTTATCCAGAAAGAGATGGTTCGTTTTCGATATTTTGAATAAATTTAAGCAAAACAGTGAGTTGATAATTTTTAAACTTTATGCTATCCGTGATGCTAACAACAAGTGGAATATACTTTCTTTACCTAAGTCCACATTAGAAGACGGAGCAAATGGTGAATTGAACCGAATTTTCTTTGGAGATTACAAAATATATCGGCGACTTCATTGCGCCATTATAATTTTGTACTGGACGAAAACAATTCTCTCTTTTTAGCAAACTCTGCAGGAGGAGACTCTTCTCTATTATTTTAAAAAACAAAACTCGGATTTGCTGGATCTATTCGCAGAGCATTTTTTGAAGGAGTGGAAAATTATGTGGATTAAAATAAAATTTATAGATACCGATGAAAAATCGATTGTCCTTCCATTAGAGATGGCCAAAATGCTTAATGATTCTGTACAACTTATTTTTGGAAGCCGACACATAGAAGTAAATGTATTATATTACCGAAAACTTTTATATAATGAAAAATCATCTTTTGAAGAACCTATCAGTATACTACTGTCAAGTGATCTGAAATCATATCTGCTTATACCGGACACCCAAATATATCGCGCAGAAATTAATGAAAGCACCTTTTCGTTAGGACCTGTTATTGCCCTTTTGCTGGGGGTTCGTAGTCATGAATACAATCCTAACCATATGCGAAAATATACAGACCGTTTAGAAGTTTATAATAAGGTGGGAGGGCTTATATACGCGTTTTCTCCAAATTCAGTGATTTGGGACGAGAATAAAGTATATGGTCTGTATGGATCTAAGTCAATAGCTTAGACACGAAAAGTCGAACTTTTTTATGCAGCCTGAATAGCTTCATCCTCAATTTGCTGAGGTGTTTTATATCCAAGTGCACTATGAATCCTTTTACGGTTATACCAGGATTCTATATACTCAAAGATGGCTAAATTTGCCTCTTTAAAGTCATTGTATGTATTAAGATATATTTCTTCTTTCTTCAAAACAGAATGAAAAGCTTCTATACAAGCATTGTCATAGGGATTGCCTTTTCTGCTAAATGAATGTTTAAACTTATGGGCTTTCATATAGTCTTCAAATAACTGGCTTGTATACTGGGTTCCTAAATCACTGTGTAGAATTATTCCTTCTGTATCTCTAACATTAAGACATGCATTTTTTACAGCTTGTAATGCTAGTTCTGAAGTTATATTTTTGCCGTATGCCCAACCAATAATCTTTCGATTATGAAGATCCATAACCGATGCTAGATACGTCCAGCCTTCATTTAAGACATGAATATATGTAATATCTGTCACCCATTTTTCGTTGATGGTTGTTGTTCTAAAATCTCTATTAAGTATATTTTCTTTGTTATCAGGCATCTTCCCCTGATTAGCATTGTATTTGTATTTGCGAACAACTACAGAGCAGATTCCCAATCGTTTCATATGCCTTTGTACACGTTTAATGCTGCATAGAATTCCTGCGTTATTAAGCGATCTGCATATCTTAATTGCTCCATATCTCTTTTTGTTGTCCAGATAGCATTCCATTACTTTTTTACTGAAGTCTTCATATTGTTTTTTCTTGTTTGAAGGTTCATTTAACAAAGCTTTATAGTAGGTACTTCTGGGGAATTTCAAGGCTTTACACATCTGTTTGACCGTATATAATCTTAGATGATTTTGAATAAATGACACGTATTCTGTTAGTGTTTTTTGGCGAATATGGCGGTAGCTTTTTTTAATATTTCATTCTCAATTTCAAGATCTCTCATTTTCTTTTGCAGTGCTTTGTAGTCTTTCATGGAAATAATTTCTGTTGCAGAAACTTGCACAGGAGTCAATGCCTTAACCCATCCCAATATTGTTGATTTTGCTATGCCATATTCGCTTGATAGCTGAGGAAATGAGTAGTTTCCTGTATTGTACAAATCTACAATTTGTTGCTTAAACTCCTGCGTGTATTTCTTTTGGTTCTTTGCCATGTTGAACAACTCCTTTTCGCTTTCTTTATTATTATAATATGGTGTTCAACTTTTCGTGTCCATACTTATATACTAGCACCA
>JAEWWM010000086.1 GCA_023458915.1 Bacillota bacterium | reverse complement strand
TTTTATAATGATTTTGTAAAGCCTTCATTCTGTTTTTGTTTTCTTCGCTTACAGTTCCGGAAACCATAATATAAAATTTAAGATATGAATTTTCGTTTTTGTTTTCAAGCGCGGAAGTCATGGCCACCACTGTACCGTATACATAATTGTTGTCAGTTGCCATCGCAATAGGTATTTCGTGAGTGCCACCGATAGAATCATATGCTTCAGCTTTAGTTACAGAAGCTAAAATACACAGGAACATTAGCCAAAACAAAAAAATTTTAAACTTGTTTTTCAAATTCATTTCCCCTTAATATAATTTTTAATTTGTGAAAAATGCACCTAAAAACTATAACATAATCCAATATTATGAATATTTTGTACATAAATATTGGCATGTCGATAATTATAATATTTAGGGGAAAATAATGCAATACATATGATAAAAATTTTACAAAATTAATATTTTTATTATTTTTCTCCATTGACGGCAGAAAGAGGAATAATAATTATTAAAATAGCCGTAAAATTTCTGTGATAATAAACACATTTGAATGATTTGTTTTATAAGGTTCGGAAATAGTATCAAAAAAATAAAAAGACTCCCGCTCACGCAAAAGCGAAGCAAGAGCACCTGCTGACTACAAAGTTATCCTGTGGTAAATGTCGTGAGATGGTGACCAGTATCAAAGGAGTATCTCACACTAATGCACTTTGTCACTATTGCAAATACAGTAATGCAAAGCAAAAACTATGTAATAAAAGGACAGCATAGAAAAATTATATAGAAAATTTTGTTATTAATGAATGTCGCAAACTACTTATTACCGAAAATATTAGTGGAATAACACGTGAAGTTGTTGCTTTGCGTGAAATGCTTATACGTGAAATTGAATGTAAACAAGCCAATTATATGCCTCATATTTTTATTTGAATAATCATTATTACAGTAAATAAAGAATTTATATATGTACCGTCATACAAGTACAGGCATATTGTATAAGAGGAGGTATATGCTTTTCTATGAAATTAAAATAAACAAAGCGTATTAATAATATGTATTTTCAAAATTTATATAATAAAATTATTCTGCCTTGCAATCCAAAGTATGATTCGGCAAGGCAAATATTTAACAGATCTATACAAAAATATCCTGCTGTAATTGTCTATTGTGAAAATAATTCTGATGTAGTTGAGGCTATTTTACTCGCACAAAGGCATGATTTGACGGTGCGCATAAGGTCGGGCGGACATAATTATGAAGGCTTTTGCGTTGGCAATGGCGTATTGGTGATAGATACCAGTTTATTAAAAAGCAGAGAAATAGATGAGGAATGTCATACTTTACGCATTGGCAGCGGCGTGAATAACCACGAGCTTTATGAATTTTTAGGTAAACACGGTTATCCTTTCCCTAGCGGTACATGCCCGAATGTGGGAGCTGTTGGATTAACCCAAGGAGGCGGATGGGGGCATTCTGCAAGAATGTTCGGCCTTGCATGCGATCATCTTCTGGAAGCGGAGATCGTGGATGCACGAGGTAGTGTAACTACAATGAATAATACTTGCCATAAAAATCTTTTCTGGGCTATTCGTGGTGGAGGTGGAGGCAACTTCGGCGTTGTGACTTCATTAAAATACAGTTTGCCGCCTAAAATTTTTGATGTAACGTATGTTGATTTGCAGTATTCTAAGATAAATAAAAAACTGGCTGAACATTTTTTAAATACGTGGCAAAAATGGCTTGTTATTACCGATAATAGATTTACACCAAATAGCCGCATATTCAATTCCGCGGAAAATGGTATGGGAATATTCTTAAGAGGTTTTTATTATGGAAATCAAGAGGAAGCCGAAGAAGCAGTTCAACCATTTTTAAATATCTGCGGTGTGGAAGCATCGTTTAAGGAAGTATCATTTTTAAAAGCTACCCGCATTGATGCATCGTTTTATCCACAGTTTGAAAATTTTGATTTTGCCGGACGTTTCGCATACGGAAAATTTTCCAAAAACCAGATTAAACAGATAGTTGATTTAATAGAAACCCGGGCTGTAGGATCAACTTTTGCTTCCGTTGCGCTGTATGCACTTGGTGGTGCGGTTCGTAATGTGGTACCGCAGGATACAGCCTTTTTTTACCGAAATGCAGATTATATCATTGGAATAGAAACTGTCTGGGAACTTCCGGAAGTAAAATCTACAAATCGCGCTTGGCTTTTAGATCGATTTGAATTTCTCCAGTCAATAACCCATGGTTCTTATATAAACTTTCCGTATCTTTGTACCGATGATTATATGAAAGCCTATTACGGTCAAAATGCTGACCGTCTTATGTCAGTAAAGAAACAATATGATCCATGCAATTTGTTCCACTTCCCTCAAAGTATTCCGCTTGATTAAAGTAAATACAAAATTGCTTATCCTTTTACTTTAGAGGCAGTTTCGACGTAACATTTTTGATTTAGGATATAATACTAGAACTTAACTGCCATTTTTTAATTATAAATTTTAATAATATGGTGCTAGTATATAAGTATGGACACGAAAAGTTGAACACCATATTATAATAATAAAGAAAGCGAAAAGGAGTTGTTCAACATGGCAAAGAACCAAAAGAAATACACGCAGGAGTTTAAGCAACAAA
>JAEWWM010000085.1 GCA_023458915.1 Bacillota bacterium | reverse complement strand
TGCCTGTTAAATTGATGTCTTTTTTTAGAGGTATATATCCAACTGGTGTTTTTTCAGCCTCTACACTGTTTTCGCAGCGTTTTATAATCCAGTCGAGTACGCGCAAATTATCCGCAAATCCCGGCCAGAGAAATTCACCATTTTCGTTTGTTCTAAACCAGTTGACATTAAATATTTTCGGAGATTTGTCTTTGAGCAATTTACCTACTTCAAGCCAGTGGCTAAAATATTTGCCCATATTGTATCCGCAGAATGGCATCATCGCCATTGGATTATGGCTAAGAATCCCGATTTCGCCTGTGGATGCTGCGGTACTTTCAGAGGATATTGCCGAACCAACGAATACTCCATGCTCCCAGTTAAAAGCTTCATATACAAGTGGGGTAGTCTGAGCGCGCCTTCCGCCAAAGATTATTGCCGAAATCGGCACGCCTTCGGGGTTATTAAACTCAGAGCTTAAACAAGGGCAGTTTTTGGCAGGCGACGTGAATCTGCTATTTGAATGTGCTCCGTTTTCATTTGAAGTTTTGCCGTTCCATGGTTCGCCTTTCCAGTTGAGTGCATGCTCCGGTGGGTTATTATTTAGTCCTTCCCACCAAATGGTATTATCATCCAAATTTTGCACTACATTTGTAAAAATAGTGTTTGATGAAGTTGTTTTAAGGGCGTTTAGATTTGATTTTTTGCTCGTCCCTGGCGCTACACCGAAAAATCCGTTTTCAGGATTTATTGCCCACAGTCTTCCGTCTTTACCAATTCGTAGCCATGCAATATCATCACCCACGCACCATACTTTGTAACCTTTTTTTCTGTATTCTTCAGGGGGAATAAGCATTGCAAGGTTTGTTTTCCCACAGGCTGAAGGAAAAGCCGCGCAGATGTATTTAATTTCTCCGTCCGGTTTTTCTATTCCCAAAATGAGCATATGCTCTGCCATCCACTTTTCTTTTTTCCCTAAAAAAGAGGCGATCCTAAGGGCAAAACATTTTTTCCCGAGCAAAACATTTCCCCCATACCCGGAATTGACGGAAATTATGGTGTTATCTTCAGGGAAATGACAAACGAATCTGTTTTCTTCGTCTAAATCACACGAACAGTGAAGTCCACGCACCCAGTCGTTGCTATCACCCAATATACTAAGCACATTTTTGCCAACGCGCGTCATTATTGCCATATTTAAAACGGTGTATAGAGAATCCGTTATTTCAATTCCTATTTTTGAAAATTTAGATTCGAGCATCCCCATGGAATAAGGAATTATATACATTGTTTTATTCTTATAGCTGTTTTTTGCTATTCTAAACAATTTATCGTAAGCATATTTGGGCTCCCACCAATTATTAGTGGGTCCTGCTTCTTCTTTAGTTTTTGTGCAGATAAAAGTTCTGCTTTCTGTCCTTGCCACGTCATTTAGCGCTGTGCGGCGAAGGTAACACCCCGGAAGCTTTTCTTGGTTTAATTTAATAATTTCCTTATTTGCGCAAGCTTCTTCGCGCAGCTTTTCGAGCTGATCCTCAGAACCGTCTACCCAAATGATATTTTCAGGCTGAACGATTTTTTCCATCTCATCGATCCACTTAAGCACATATTTATTATTTGTCATAAATATTCTCCTTTTAAATTACCACGCTTTTTTGGCTTTTTGAAAATTTAATCATAGACGAAGCTACAAAATTATATAAATAATCATATTATATCACGCGAAGGTTCAAGCATATGTAAAGAATTGCATTTTCAGCATTTAATATTATTTTAATTTACATTTTAGTCAATTTATGTGCAGTAATTATTAAAGTAATTTTGAATATGAAATATTTTTAATAAAGTTTTCAGTATTGACATTTTAAATTCAGTAGGTGATAATATTGTCGTAAATTTGATGAAATCTTAGTATAATATATTATTTTTTATATATATATCAATAATATCTGAGGAAAGGAAGCGAATCTGGCTGTTAGTTTCCCCTTTATGTTTTACATATTATATTCTATAGCCTAACATAAAAGAGGAGTTCGTGGCTTTTGACTTTGAAAGTATGAAAACAATTAAATTTATAATTAATAATGATCATGGCTTGCATGCGCGACCTGCAGGGCAGCTTGTTCAAGTGGCTTCTGAATTTTCTTCCACAATTACCATGAAAAAAGAGGGGAATTCTGCCAGTGCAAAAGGTTTATTTGCTCTTATGGGTCTTGGAATAAAACCCGGGGAAGCTATAACAATTGAAATTGAAGGCAAAGACGAAGAATTGGCATACGATGCAATAAAAAATTTTTTGGAAGTTAATTTAGCATAATATAAAATAATCATAAAAAATCCTGTAATAAAGGGAGAAATTTTTGACTAAATGATTGTTTTAAACGGAATTGGAGTTTTTAAAGATATATCATTCGGTACGCTTTCGATAAATAAAAGAAGATATGAAAGCGTAAAACAGTATTTGATTGATAATACGGAAGCAGAAGCAGAAAGGTATTACTGCGCGCAAAAAAAAGCAGCCGAGGAAACTCATGAGCTTTACGAAAAAGCTTTGAAAGATTTTGGAGCTGCCGAAGCTGAAATTTTCGAAGTTCACAAAATGATGATTCGCGACAAAGACTACGAAAATTCCGTTTTAGAGATAATAAAAATTCAAAAATTAAACGCTGAACATGCTGTTTGGGAAACATCGCGGTCATTTCATAAGATGTTTTCTCAAATGGAAGATGAATATATGCGCGAAAGAGCTATCGATATAATAGATATCTCTGAAAGAATAATAGACCGTTTATATGGTAAAGAGAGGAAAAAACTCGAGGAAGAACGCCCTATTATAATTGGAACGACAGATTTAACCCCGAGCGAAGTTTCATCTCTAGATAAAAGCAAAGTAAGAGGCTTTATTTCCTCAGAGGGCTCTGCTTGCTCGCACGCTTCAATAATCGCTAAGGTGCTTCGGATTCCGGCAGTTGTGGGACTTGGTAACCAAATTATTCCAGAATATAATGGGATGAATGTAATAATTGACAGTTTTTCAGGAACTGTTTACATAAATCCGGATGAAGCTACAACAAATAGATTTATAAAAAAGAAAAAGCAAAATGACAAAAGGCGCGAATTGCTGCGCTTTCTTAAAGGCAAAGAAAATATTACAAAAGATGGACAGAAAATAAATATATACGCTAACATAAATAACCCTGAGGAGCTAGGCGAAGCGTTGGAAAATGATGCTGGCGGAATCGGGCTTTTCAGAAGTGAATTTTTATATTTAAACAGGTCTTCGTATCCCACAGAAGAAGAACAGTTCAAAATTTATAAAAATATAGCTGAAAAAATGGGCGACAAAAACGTTATAATAAGAACGCTTGATATTGGTTCAGATAAGCGTGCGGATTATTTTAATCTTCCGCAGGAAAAAAATCCCGCAATGGGCTATAGAGGTATCAGAATATGTCTCGACAGACCTGATATTTTCAAAACGCAACTTCGAGCAATTTACAGAGCTTCGGCATTTGGAAATATTTCTATAATGTTTCCAATGATCATATCGATTAAGGAAATAACGCACATAAAAGCGTGCATCGAAATTGTGAAAAACGAATTAAAAGAACAGGGGATAAATTTTTCCGATGATGTTAAAATCGGTGCGATGATAGAAACTCCTGCCGCTGCTCTTATAAGCGATGATCTTGCTAAAGAGGTCGATTTTTTCAGCATAGGGACAAATGATTTGGCTCAATACACATTAGCTATCGACAGGCAAAACAGCAAAGTTAATCAAATGTTCGAGCCCGAACACAAATCAATTCTTCGAATGATAAAAATTGTGGTTGATAATGCGCATAAAAACGGAATATGGGCAGGGGTATGTGGTGAGCTTGCATCAAATGAATCGCTCATAGAAACATTTTTAGCCATAGGAGTTGATGAGCTTTCGATGTCCGCTTCTTTCATATTAAGCACAAGAAAAAAAGTTAAGGAAACAGATGTTAGTAAGGTTAAAGAGAAACTACTGAAAAATTTATAAATTTAAAAATATTTTATTTAAAGGAGGCTATTTAAATTGTTTGATTTTTTAAAAAGAGATCAAAAAACAGAGTTCGGCTATATAGTTTCACCCCAGGTCGGAATAGCAACTTCAGTGCAAGAAATCCCTGATGAGGTGTTTTCAGAAAAAATACTTGGTGACGGAGCAGCGATAATTCCTTCGGAAAATAATATATTGTCTCCTGTTGATGGTGAGATTGTTCAGGTTGCAGATACAGGCCATGCTTTTTGCATAAGGTCAAAAGACGGCGTGGATATATTAATTCATGTAGGAGTGGATACTGTAGGGTTAAAAGGAAGAGGTTTTGAAACTTTTGTTTCAAAAGGGCAAAAGGTTAAAGTCGGAAAGCTGATCGGCAGAGCTGATATAGAATTAATTGAACAAAGTGGATTTAGCATTTACACTGCTGTTCTTATAACAAATATGAACGATGTTGAAAATTTGCGTTTATTCAAAGGACCGTTAACAGCTGGAAAAACTAAAATTCTCTCGTACCGCAGAACGCAAAACATTAAATAAAATTAGAAAACAAGTTGGAATTTTTAAAATTCCCTTAAATATAAATTTTAATATACTAAAACAAGGAAGGTAGTGATCAGTTTGAGCAGCAAAAATTCAACGTTTAGTGTACTTCAGCGCATAGGTCAGTCTTTTATGTTTCCGATAGCCATTTTGCCCGTTGCGGGACTCTTGCTTGGTATAGGTGCGTCTTTTTCCAACCCTCAGATGATTAGTTCATACGGACTTCAGTGGCTTTTAGGTGATGGCACATTCCTTCACTTTGTATTTACAGTAATGAAAAACACAGGGGGTATAGTTTTTGCAAATTTGCCTATTATTTTTGCAATGGGCATAGCTCTTGGTATGGCTCAAAAAGAAAAAGCTGTGGCTGCGCTTTCTGCAGCACTGTCTTTTTTCGTGATGCACGAAACAATTCACTCACTCCTCAGCCTTACAGGTAAGCTAAAGCTGGGAGCATTAGTAGAAGGCTCACTCACATCTGTTTGTGGCATAAAATCTTTGCAAATGGGATTTTTCGGCGGTATACTTGTAGGTTTAGGTGTTGCGTATCTACATAATAAATTTTATAAAATAAAGCTGCCGAATGCCATTTCATTTTTTGGAGGAATAAGATTTATACCCATAATTTCTTCGCTTACCTATATTTTAGTAGGAATACTGATGTTCTTTGTATGGCCGTATGTTCAATCGGGAATGTATGCTCTTGGCGCGCTAGTCACCGCCTCTAAATACGCTGGAACGTTTGTTTACGGCATAATTGAAAGAGCGCTAATACCTTTTGGGCTTCATCACGTATTTTATATGCCGTTCTGGCAAACAAGTCTCGGTGGGACTGCGATTATAAACGGGCATTATATAACGGGGGCACAAAACATTTTCTTCGCCGAACTCGCTTCGCCGTCCACTTCGAATTTCAGCGTTGACGCTACAAGATTTATGACCGGAAAATTCCCATTTATGATTTTTGGCCTTCCTGCTGCTGCGCTTGCAATGTATGCGACTGCTAAATCTTCAAAAAAGAAATTAATCGGTGGGCTTTTGTTTTCAGCGGCACTTACTTCAATGTTAACAGGAATTACTGAACCGATTGAATTTACATTTTTATTTGTAGCGCCTCTTTTGTATGCTGTTCATTGCGTTTTTGCGGGGCTTTCTTTTATGCTCATGCATATTCTTAAAGTTGCGGTTGGAATGACGTTTTCAGGCGGAATTATAGACTTAATTTTATTTGGTGTGCTTCAAGGAAACGCAAAAACAAACTGGGTTTACATTATTCCTGTTGGTTTAGGATATGCAGCTGTTTATTATTTCTTATTCAAATTTGCAATTAAAAAATTCAACCTGATGACTCCAGGTAGGGAAGAAGATGAAATTGAATCCAAGCTTTACACAAGAAAAGATTTTGAAGCTTCTAAAAATGAAAATGCTTCTCAGCTTATAGTTGAAGGGCTTGGTGGAGTTGAAAATATATCTGACGTTGATTGTTGCGCCACAAGGCTTAGAGTTAAAGTTGCCGACCCGGAAAAAGTTGACGAAGACATCTTAAAACAAAGCGGCTCCGCTGGAGTTATAAAAAAAGGTGATGGAATACAAATAATTTATGGCCCAAGAGTTACGGTTATAAAATCTGAACTTGAAGAATACATGGAATCTCTTGGCATTAAAAGCGAAGTTACAACTTAGCATAGATTTTTTTGAAAAATTATTTTATCGATAATTTCAAAATAAAAGTAAACACCATAAAAAAGTGTTTACTTTTTGTTTCAGATATTCGCAAAGATGTATTCGAAAAAATTTCGTGTTTTATACATGTTTGTTTTTTATTACACTATGGTCTTACTTCTTGGGCGACCTAGGGGTGGGTTATCTTCAGCAGTTATGTTTATTGTTTCTCTTTTTTGTTCATTAGATTGCTTATCGTTTTCTTCTGAAGGCGGTGATGTTTGTGACGATGTTGAATTAGAATCCAATGGTACGTTAGTGAAATCAGTAGATCTACTTGAGGACGGCCAATCTTTTACTCCTGGTGATGTTGCCCTAGAGGGTGGAATACTACGCCAATAAACTCTTGCTCTATGATCCGTGTTACTATTCCTTTCCGGATTACTGTTCCTTTTATGTAAAAAATAAGCACCTATCACAATACCTACAGCCGCTACAACCACGCTTACAACGCTTATGATTATGTTCCTTACTGTTAATGTCATTTTCGACCACCTACCCTTTCGTCTTTTTTATTTTTAACGCTAGAATTAAGGCAGCACAAAATTGATGTACAAAAACTCTTCTCACTTATGTAAAGCGACAAAAGTGAAACAAAAAACACACTCCGCTACAAATGCACCAGATTTACTTTAAAATTTTGTAACTAAAAGAATTATCACATCCCTAAAAATTCAAATTTTTATATCATCTAGATTTTAGATTTAAAAAAGATTGTCAGAATCCTTTTTTTGGCTTGAAATAATAGATCTGGCAGTTTTTTTAACAAGTCGTTCGTATAGAGTTGCTTTAGTTAAACCTATGTTGGTAGGAGTGTTGTCCGATATTTTACCAAAAATACCGCCTATAAAAGTTCCTCTGTTATTAACTTCATTATAAACATCGTAGCCAAATTTTCCGGCACCTGCAACCAGTGCAGTAACTCCTATTCCTAGGGTAATCCATCCAATTATTTTGCCAACACTTGCGTTGTCTATTCCGCCGGCAATTTCACTCATTTGCTCGTCAGAAAGTTTTCCGTTATATTCATCTACTGCAGACAAAAACTTAATTACAGTTTCTGCTTTTTCTAAAGTTGGTAGGGGTTCTATCTCCTTTTGCTTAAAATAATTAATTACCTCTTCGCCACTTTTTAATTTTTTGAGTTCAGAAATGACCTCAGGGTTGCTCAGCAAGCTAATAATTTTTTCGTTTTCCATTAATATCAACTCCCTTCATTGTTCATTTTATACAAATAAAACAAATTTGTCAAGTAAATAATTGGTAAAAATACATAAACCAATCATATGTTTTTAGCAAATACAAAATATTATAAATCACCTCGAGGAATACTCCTCGGGGTATAAAATTTTTAAAAGATGCAAACTCTCTTATTTCCAAAGTTCGGTATCATGCATTCCGCATGCTGAAGCGTTAAATACAGGATCTTTTTTGTTTTTTCTTTGGTTTAAATAATCTTTAAGGCAAATCTCATAAATCGGCTTGAAAGAAGAATAATCGCAATTATATTAACTGTAGCTATTAAAGCCATTGATATATCTGCAAGGTTCCAAACTATTGATGCTCGTGCAACACAGCCAAAAATTATTGATAGAATGCTAATAATCCTGATTGTTTTAAGGAGTTTTGGATTGTCTTTAATAAAAAGTATGTTAGATTCTGAGATACCAAAATCCCCAGTAATTGCCCTGAAGTTAAAAGTTCTTGTAATTATTTTGTAGAGAAAACTTGTGGGAGCTTTCCGAAGTTCGTTATGATTATATATAACCCCATAAGAATGTATACACTTGTCATAATGGGGGCAAGGTATGACGAAACAAATCCAATTCTCCTCATTTATATATATTTTGTGTTTTTCCGCTGCTAGCGGCTCTTATTTGACTTTTTTCTACAATCAAAAAACCACAGCTTACAAGACTGTGGTTAACTTCTTTTATTATATTACATTACAAAACCAGACTTTTAGAACCCGCAAGTAAACCTATAGTCCAAGCTGCTGCTTGCAACACAAGTTTAAGTTTCGCTATTAATTTTCCTGACGTACTGTTAGCTGCTTTAAATTTTTTTAAAGTTTCAATAAAATTTTCATATTTTTCGCTCCAGCCATCCAATCCTTTCGTTATATCTACTGAAAGTTCGTTTAGCTTTTCTATATATTCTAAGATTTTTGAATTATCAGCTTGATATCTGTCATATTTAGCTTTTTTGTAATTATGAATTTTCTGAGAAGCGAGTGCTTCTTTTTTTAAATTGCTTATAGCATCAAGAAGAACTTTTGAAGAGGATGCAGAATTTGAAAAAACATTTATAAAACTACTAATTACATCAGCATATTTATTCAGAATAAAATCTATGTTTCGAAATCTTGCTCCGGGATCTCCTCCAAATTTACCTGGATAGGTTATTTTTTTTAAGTCAGATTCGTATTTATCTATAACAGCAATAATTTGAGGGCTTTGAATTTTTTTCATTTCTCTTCTCAAACTAACTTGGTCATTTTTGCTTAAATTAGCTTGGTATTTTGAGCTTTCTTTAATAATTTTGTCTATTTCTGTTTCAACATTTTTAAATTGCTTTAAAAATGTGTGTGATTTTTTTGCCGTTGCGGTAAACATTTCATTATTGCCGCCGCTTAATTTTTGGTTTACAGTTTCTTTAACTTTTGCTTTTTCGCTTTTTACCCATTTATACTGCAGAGAGTAAATTTTAAAACATTTTTCTAATAAATTTTCGTAACCTCCTTTAAAAGTGGTGCTAAGGTCAAAGTCAATAGTAGGAATTTTACCTTCGGTATTTTCGCTTGCTGCATTTATCATAAAATTTTTTAAATCTGTAGTATTATCAAACAGCACGCCTTTTTTCTTTTCTAAGTTTGTCACAGTTTTGTAAACGTCATCTACTATTTTTTTTAATTCTTTAGCCCATGCGGTGTCAGAATAATATTTATTAGCTGCGTATATGCAACCAATAGGTACCTGTACTTTACTTTTTAATTCATCATACGAATCGGTTTTCCTCTGAAGTGTCTTTGAAGCTGACGTTGGGCCATAATTTTTTATTGCCGCGTCAAAATCTTTTTTTAATTTTTTAAAGGTTTTTACAATATGTTTTGGGACAGTGATACTTTGGGATGATTTAGTGGATTTTGAAATTTTATTTTGATCAAAAGTGTAATCTTTTTTTAAAGAAGACAGTTTTTTTCGAACATCGTCTACTATCTTTTCTATCTCTTCGGAACCGAGTTTTCCTTTGTACTGGTAGAATACTGTGAAAATGCTAGGAAGAAAATAGTCCATTTTTTCTTTTAATTTATTAATGCGTTCTGCTTTTTTATTTTTGTCTTCTGTATATTTTAAAATAGGGTTAAATTTATAATTTTTTATGGCTTTATCGAATATTTTTTTTTGCTCTTGAACTTTTTTTAAAACAAAATCCGGTAAAGCTAAGTTGTTTACCGCTTGATTTATATCAGCTTGTGTAATTTTCATGGCCACATTAATCAACTCCTATACACATATTTTGTGTATAAACTATACAATATTTTAAATTATAAGTCAATAATTTTATTAAAATA
>JAEWWM010000084.1 GCA_023458915.1 Bacillota bacterium | reverse complement strand
TTATTATTAAAAAATTACATAGAAAGAAGGATGCTTTGTGGGAGGCGAAGGCGGTTGGGTATATGCTGATGCTACAAAAGAAATCAGGCGTGCGAAAACCATTACAATTGGAAGAGTTCAACAAATGTTCGGTAGAACAGGAAAAGAAGCTCCGGAGGTACCAACTCCAAACTTAGGTCAGCGGAATAATTGGGAGAAGGCTGATATGCCTACGCCGACCGATCCAGATGAATTGCAAAGAGCAATTAAACAGGCTTTTGCTGACAGCGAAATAATCGAGGATGAACTTTTCGGGAAAAAGCCTGTTAAGCCAATTAGAATAAGTGAACTTCCGGATTTTGAGACTAGTGGATCTAGGGGGCAATCGGAAGTAACATCTTCGGTATTAGAAGATTTAAAAGAAGACATGTCCAAAGTGCAAGAGGAAAACAAGTCATTAAAAGAAGAATTATCAGAAATGAAGGAAATGATGAAAGCTTTAATGGCAGGGGTTTCGGCTTTACAAAAATCAGGCAAGGTAAGCACAGAGGTTCAGGAGGCTAAAGACGAACTTGAAGATCTTGCAGATGATTTGGAAGAGGCTAAGGAAGAAGCCGAGGAGAAACTGGATTTAGATTCAGACGAAACGCACGATGAAGATAATGATGACGCCGATGATGAGTATGCTAGTGATGAAGATTATGACGATTATGAAATTCCGGCAGAAATTCAAGACCAACTTGAAAATTTAGGATTTGACTCTGACGAAACAGAATATAAAAAATTGAAAAAAGTTTTTTATAATTTGGAAAAAGAAAATGATGAACTGAGCGAAAAATTCCTCGAGCCAAAAATAATTAAAAAGTTAACTGAGGAAAATTTTAATGATTTTATTAAAAAAGTTAATTTGGATGCAGCTGATGAAGAAGAGGATTCTCTTGAAAATATTGTTGAGAAAATTTGGAGAGAAATAAGATTAGAGGATACAGACATAAAGGAAATATACGATAAGATAAATTACGATGGCACTCACGATGCTATAGCAAAATGGGACCCAAAAGAATGGAGTCCGTTTAAATTTGAAGATTTTATAAAAACAATTAAAAAACTTCAAAAAGAACATTCAGTTTTATTAAAACAAGATAATTATTGGAGCGACTTAACTGTAAAAAAAATAAAATTGCTGATGCACTCTGCTGCAAAAGACAAGAGCAGCGATGACGAAAACAGCTTGCTGCACGAAGAACGTATTGCGTATAGGATGCGTAGTCGTGAAGATAGAGTGAACACATGGCAAGATCGAGGAAATTCTCTGGAACCAGAAATGAATGAGGAACTTTATAATAAATTAAACGAAAATTTAAGTGTTAAAGAGGGAGAAGCAACAGAATTTTTCGGTAAAGCTACAGATACAGAAGATCCAATCAACAACATAATGAAAGTTGCAAAAGCAATAAACACGTTTAGAGCAAAAGACATCAATCCATTTAAAATGAGCGGAAATCCTCTTTCGGATTTTGAAAACGCGATTAAGGATGCTGTCGGAAGACATGGCAACTCTATAAAAAGTTTACGCGAAACATATATAAAACGGCTAAAAGAAATAAATGATAATCCTGAAGGTTATGAAAACAAAAAATCTCGCGATGCGTGGATTAAAGCTGTTGGGAAAAAGGAAGGAGATGAAATCGAAGAAGGGGATATAGATGCACTACTCATCAATCCCAAGTATAACTATTTAGCTGCGGTTGAAAGCATAGTAGAAAAGCTGCTGAATAATATTTGGTCCAAAATATACTCCATGAAAACGTTGAAAGGCGTCGGCGGCAAAAAAACACAGGAAGTAATAGAAGACAAAGATAAGTTAGATTCTAAAGACAGAGCTATAATTAAGTATTTTTCAGATTTTCTTGTACAGTCCAATGAAGAAATAAAGCCGCTTATAGAACATAGGATTGACGAAGAAGAAACTTATAGATTTGACAAAATGTCTCGTAAAAAAGAATCTGAAGACGAAGAACGTAGTTCTAAGTCCAATAAGGACAAGAAAAAAGTTAAAACTGCCACGTCCTATAACAAAGAATGGCTGGATTTGAGAAGTGAAGGATGCACATTAATAAAAGTATTGGTTAAATCTTATTGTTACGATCCTAATGATGCTAAAGCTAAAAATAAGTATAAACTTACTTCAAAAGAAAAACCCAATTTCACTGAATTTAAGAAAGTACGACAAGAATTAATAGATAAATTTATTAAAGTCGGCGAAGATAAGTTTTCAAAAAAATTAGGAGCAGTTCCAAAGTCAAAAGCAGAAGAATATAATAACAATTTAAAAAGACTCAGGAAATTTTTGGAAACAACCAGATCAAAAATGAAAAATAGGCTGAAAATTAACGATTCAACAATTAAAGAAGAGTTAGAAAAATTAAAAGGATACGGCGAGAAGGAAAAGAAAAAACAAAGGGAAAAGTACCAAAATAAAGGAATACATGATTTTGACGGAAAGAAGAAAAAAATAAATTCCTAAGCAAAAAAGTATCCCTTTCAATATATTTTGAAAGGGATTAAGCTTTTTATAATTATTTAATTTAATCGGTAGAACTGGAACTGGAACTAGAACTGCTAGAATCCGATAAAATAGCCATATTAAGGATGGAACATTGAAAACCACGACCGAAACTACAAAGTTCTTTACTTGAAACTATTTCTGAGAGCCTTTTAAAAAATTTAGGAATTGTGGGATCTATATAAAATTTAAGTATAAGTCGTTTATTAAGTCGTGATGAACAGCTGTAAGTAGTGCTGGTTTCTTGCTTTCTAACTCCGATTCCTCCGGATTTTGTGACGTACAATTCAGGATCACCGTCACGGCGGTGAATTGTTACGCTTCCACCACCATCCCTTACTGCGTCGAATATAATAAATGGAACGATGCTTTTTATTTTCAGGGCTTCTACCATCTTATCTCTTTCGTCTGGTTTTTCTGGTGGTTTGACATGTTTATTAATAAATTCCCATGTAACTGAGACAGGTAAGTGAGAATACTTTTGAACATATTCTTTTTCAGACAAACAATGTCTTCCACATTTTCCGCCTGGTAGACTTTCAATCGGAATCTTACTAAGTGTATATTTAAATATAGGAGTTTGTATCATGTCTATATAAACATCTTTTTCCCTTAAAGTTTTCGCAAATTCAATTCTGATTTTTTCATCTTCAATATCTTTATTTATTGTAAGAGTAGATCCTTCGAGTGTGTAATCTATTCCTTTATAATCTGCAGCAAGAACCTTAGGAACGAAGCAACAACTTAACATTAAAAAACCTACAAACGAAAACAATTTTACGAAATTTTTTAACTTCATTATATGTTCCCCCTAAATAAATATTTTTGAGCTTTATTGATAACATAAAATCCAAAATATGTCAATTTAAAAATTTGCATATTTTGGAATTATCG
>JAEWWM010000083.1 GCA_023458915.1 Bacillota bacterium | reverse complement strand
CCCACATTCAAATAGTAAGTGCAACGATGTTGTCCAAAAAAGGGAGAATTGCGATACTTCGAATATCCTACTCCCGCAAAGAAAAGGAATACATCGTTGAAATACCAGCAACTCTCCCGTGAAGAACGATACACCATTACAGTTCTTCTGAAAAGACATTTTTCTTTATCCGAAATAGCCAGAATGATGGGTAGAAACAAGTCTACCATCAGTCGTGAACTCTCCAGAAACCGTAGGTCTACAGGCGCAGGTTATTATGCAGCATCTGTTGCTGATGATTACGCTACAGCTCGTCGCAAACGCTCTAGAAGAGGGTCACAATTCACAAAAGAACAATGGGACATTGTTCTTCATTTATTACGATTTCAGTTTAGCCCAGAACAAATCTCAAACACCCTGAAGAGGTTCAACCTGTTCTCAATTAGCCACGAAACTATTTACCTCTACCTTTTATACGACAAATTAAAAGGAGGTTCTTTGTATAAAAATCTTCGTATTGTCCCGAAAAGACGGAGGAAACGGTACAATTCATATGATTCCAGGGGCAGATTGGCCGGGAAACGACATATTTCCACTCGCCCTAACTATATTGATGACCGTTCTGAGCTTGGACATTGGGAAGGTGATACCGTTGTCGGCCGTGATAAAAAGCATTGCATTGTAACCCTGGTGGAACGAAAATCTGGGTTCGTTATTATCAAGAAGATACCTGCTCGTACCGCTGATAACGTAAATACAGTTTGCATTCAAGCAATTAAAGAACATGGCAAAATGTTCAAATCAATCACGTTTGACAATGGTACTGAATTCCATGGTTACCAAAAACTCGAGGAAGAATATCTAATTACTTGTTATTTTGCCACACCTTACCATTCTTGGGAACGTGGTACGAATGAAAATACCAACGGTCTAATTCGACAATACATTCCCAAAGGTTCTTGCA
The DNA here is from genome assembly GCA_023458915.1 of Bacillota bacterium. Classification (GTDB taxonomy): domain Bacteria; phylum Bacillota; class Clostridia; order Oscillospirales; family Acutalibacteraceae; genus UMGS1491. The sequence goes on along the minus strand of JAEWWM010000083.1, from coordinate 1,868 downwards.
TGAAACACATTACACAGAAGCATTGTAATCGAATTGCTCAGATTCTCAATAACAGACCAAGAAAAAGACATTGCTATAAAACCCCTGCCGAGGTATATTACGGCAAGGATTCATCGTTGCACTTGATGTTTGAACTCAAGAACTTACTGATTCTTTTTATTTTACCACATAAATATTTTTCTAAAAATTTTCTCATTCGTTATATCAATACGAATTATTCTTACTTTTAATGAAACGTTGATTATTCATTGATAATTAACGCGAAGCGTCGAGATTTGCTCAATAATCTAAAAAGTACAAAAGGTCTCTTTCTTTGTTGAATACGAAATCTTTAAAAATGTAAAAAAATGATAATTAACATGAAACATCATGATTTACAAAATTAGCCAAAAAGTACAAAAAGTCTCTTTCTTCGCTGAAAATGAACTTTTTGAAAATACAAAAAATGATAATTGACGCGAAGCGTCGAGATTTACACAATCAGTCAAAAAGCACAAAAAATCTCTTTCTTCGTTGAAAATGAACATCTTAAAAAATACAAAAAAAAGATAATTGACGCGAAGTGTCGTGATTTACACAATCAGTCAAAAAGCACAAAAAATCTCTTTCTTCGTTGAAGACGAACTCTTAAAAAAATACAAAAAAAGATAATTAACGCGAAGCGTTGAGGTCAACAAATTCAATTTCTTCGTTTGATTTTAATCTGCGCAATTAAAAACACAAAAAAATCCTAAATTTACGAAGTTTAGATAATCTCTTATTCTTTTCCTCCGGCGCGGAAGCGTCTTTATAACATTTGCTTAACCTGGAATGCGTCATTGGCGCACTTTTTGCCGCGCCTCAAGCGCGAAGCAGCAAAAAGTGTGACATAGCATTCTCAGGTTGAAGCTTTTGTTATGTTTCTTCTCCATTTCACATTCTATATTTTTTCATATTTTAGAATGAAATACTAATACATGGGATCACTTATTAATTACCTAGTAATAAATATTATATTTTAGTATTTTTTATACTTTGATTACTCCAAAAATACCTAACAATCCAATTATGAATCCCAACACTGACAAATATCCTAGATATTTTAAGAAGTTTAATTTTCCAGAGAAACATGAAAAATAACCCAAAAAACCAACAAAACATAAATAAAAAAGATAAATAGGTTGATGATTTTGAAATGCTTGAGCAGCTTCAAAAGCAAAAAAACTCAGAAAACCTAAAAAACCAAGACTCTTTTCATTAGTTAACATAACCACCTCCATAATATAGTCAATAAAAGTCTTAAAATAGCCAAAATCTAAAATACTAAAAATTATTGAAATTTATAAATTGCAATTTCTATTATTAAACTAAATCTGAAATAATGTATCCTCGCCGAAAGGCGAAAGCTTCATTTAAATATTTAGTAGGTACAATAATTGCCGCGTAACGTCGGTACTTTTAAATAATCAAATATTTAGAATAATTTTCCTTACCGGTAGGGGAATCATAAAATAAAATTTAAAACATACTATGGAATATTCCTTGGTAAATTCTAACTAAAATGATAATCTTTAAAATGATTAGTGGTATTTATAATGCATCAAAAAATACCACTAACAATCCCAAATTTACAATAACAAATTAGTTTCTTCTCTCTCCGCCCGCGCAGCGTGAACATAACATTTGCTTAACCTGCATTGCGTACATTGGCGCAAAACTTGCCTGGCGAAGCCAGAAAGCAAGTTTTGTGACAATAGCAATGTCAGGTTGAAGCAGTTGTTCTACGTCTTTTCTTTATTAATAAAACCAGTACTTTGCAAATAGTAATATTATCTTACTGTTTACTTATTAAGAAATACAAAAATATATTTTTATATTTATTTAGTTAT
>JAEWWM010000082.1 GCA_023458915.1 Bacillota bacterium | reverse complement strand
CATTCATTTAACATAGCAATACAATTTTTTCTTGCACTTACATCCGGTTCGTTAAGGCACATTTTCATACATTCCATACATGCTTGTGCGCATTTATTACAAGCATCGATGCACTTTTGGTGCTTATCAGTTGCATTGTTTAAAATTCCCATAATAATTTCTCCAATTTTTTATTGTAGTAATTATTGTTGCCTTATTTAATTTATTTACTCTTATCATATAAATAAAAATCGTTAAAACGGCAAATTTCTTCTATCTAGAATTTTAATGGATAAACTTGATAAATCTTTAGTAAGTTGACTAAGCATGGCGACTGCATCAGGTGCATCGTCATGTTTTGCTTTTCCGGTGACAGTAAATCCTAAAAGATTCTGTATAAAACGCTTATACTCTAAATTTTGCTTTGATTTATGAAGGAAAATAAAATGCTTTTTTACAAAATCACTCTCGGTTACGATTTTTGTAATTTTGTTGCTTGATGTAAAAAATGTGCGGATGGAAGTATGACCTCCGCTTCCTTTTATTTGCTCGTCAACATCTTTGGCGTAATAATCTCCGCCGTTATTTGATTCAACATCTATTCGGCTGACTTTATTATTAACGCACATATTTGCAACTAAAGGTTTCGTGATTTCAGGAAGTCCGTTATTAAATACGACTTCGGGAATATAAACCGCGTTTCCATAAACATACCCGCAGGGAGCGCAAACATAATCTTTTCCTTGGCCTTTACTGTCGCACACTGCTATCACTGCGTCTGGTTTTTCTTTGGGGAGCTCGAAAAAATACTGAAGCTCATCTTCCGCATAAAGCAAACCTTCACGCTCAACAGGTTCTTGCATATAAATTGATCGCCAAGATATATCATCCATGTTTTCTTTTAAATTCAAAAAATAATCCGTTGAGAAGCCAACGCCATAATCATACTCAAAGTTAGAAAATCCATGAATATTTAAAGCAGGGAGTTTTACAAATTTTGATTTTTTATCATCAAAATATCTCTGCTCTAATCTTCCGATCGGGTCATGAATTGACCACCTTGTGCCGATTATCAGCATTTTGCAATTTTCTTTCATGCGTGACATAAAATCGTTTGAAAATTTAGTCCATAAAATATCCATTCGTTCACGGTTTAGAGCTTCTTCTGAACCCGAAACCATATCATCGGCATAAGCTAAAACTTCGCATCTGGTTGCTCCCGTTAATCCACTGTCAATTGAACGGCAGGTAAGTGTTTTAAATCTTTTTATTTTTGCTAAATCTATCGTTTCATCTTTTGAGTTTGTTGCAACAAGCGGTGAATCTGGGAAAATTTCCAAAAATTTATATTCAGTATCTTTTATGATTTGCAGAGCTCCATCGAAAAACGATCGCGTTAATTTGTCGGCATACGCTGTAGCCACATTCGGTTTTAGCGGTTCTTTTCCCATCAGCCATGTTATGTAGAAAATTCCAATTGTAGATTTGCCTGTTCCTGGCGGCATTGAAAGTGCTAATAGATTTAGTTTTCCGTCTGCTAAATCTTGCAAATTCCGAACAACAGAACGCAAAACTTTTAATCTCGGTTGATAAAATCGTTTTTGAGATTCACGATCTTTTTCCATGTAAAGCAAATAAGAGTGAAAATCATAGGGTGCAGCGTACAAAAATGTTTGCCAATATTTTTTGAGTAACCGTTTTCTTTCATTTGTCATCAAAGCACTGTTTGCTAGCATTCCATTTATTTTCTTTCGCATTTCAAGATTAATTCCCAAGGCGTGAGAAATATCATCTTCTCGGTTATACAAAATTCGCAGAGCTTCACATTTTTGTAAATATAAATCATTTTGCATATTTGGGCATTTTCGCAGGTCGTAAAGCAGTTGTTTTATCAATGCTGTATTTTGCATAAAAAGAACCTCCTACTGATTAAGTTTGAGGTTCTCGTGGAACTCTATTATTTAATTAATTTATATACTTAAATATTATACCATTTTTCTGGATTTCGACATTAGTATTGCTTGTAATAAACCACCTGTAATTTTTCCGCCACTCATTCGATTACTCACAAATTCTTTTGAAAATTGATTTATGTACTTATCTTCATTGTCATAAGGTGCTTCAAAACCGAATGCAACTTGGTTGTGGTAGCTATTTTCCGGTTCATCATAATTTGGTTCTATCACAGCTGCAAAAATTCTAGTAGTGTCTAGAGCTCAAAACTATTTATCGACATTATTGACGTGTCAACAGCATTCATAGGAAACAACAGTGTATCAAAGTACTTATTTTCGTTCCAGTGTCGCATTATTCTTTTCTTTATATTTTTACTTGTTCCGATATAAACTTGGCAATATTCACCTAAAATCATTACATAATAACCCGATCTGTTATAGATGCTTAAGTCGGTTACATCTTTGAAATTAGAATTGTTTTTTAAAAATATGGTCGTTTCGTTTTTAAATTTTTCTTTATTTAAAGTAGCAAAATATTGCATATTTAGATCAAAATTTTCTAAAACTTTACCTTCGTATTCATTAATCCATTCTTCTTTGTAAAATTTACAATTTTCATCTCTATGGTCACAGCTTTTTCCTTGAAATTTTTTAAAACAAGGCAAAGAACTTTTCGTTTTATTTTTTTGATAAATGTAGTTATCTCTGATTAACTTAAGACCGCCGTCTTTTTCTTTTATTCTTATACCAAAATGTTGTATCATCACCTTTATTACCTCTAAATTATTTTTTGTTGTAAAATATGCATCTTTCTGCATGAATACATCTAATTGGTAAGCTTTCTCCAATTATATCATAAATCGTGCGGTTTAAACTTTCAGAAAGCTTATAAAGTGTCATTATTCCTGGAATAATATTTCCTTGTTCGTAAAGGCGTATCTTCGACGAAGCTATTCCGCATTTTTCAGATAGCTTAATTGAGGACATTTTTTGGTCTTTTCTGAATTTTCGTAAGTTTTTTCCGATTGTCTTTGCAAGGTTTTTTTCAAATTCCGTTTTTTCTGCTCTTTCCATAATTAACTCTCACTTTCTCGTATAATAAAGTCGTGGGGGGTAGAATTCAGAATTTACTTCCTGGGTTTTTAAATATCTATCGTAAAGGGTACTATTTCTGCACTTTGTGGTGGTCTTTTTTAATTTTTTAACTATTATAACACGACCTATAATAACCTTATATCTATCTAAATGGATAAACGTGTAATAGATATAAGGTTATGTAAACAATATTTAATTTCGCATTGGGGAATATATGTAATTTTCTTTGCTTTAAACTGCTATTATTTTAATAATTTACTTTAATCATACCTTCTTTAACTTACGTTTGATTATTTTAACAATATAATAAATGAGATAACTAAGTCCACCAAGTATAATAAAAATCACAACAAGTCCCACAATCAACCCGGTTCTTTCTTCATCTTCACTATATCTATGAATAGTAAGTATGTAGTCTTTTTGATTACCATTTTCGGCAGTTACTTTGATAATTACTTTATTATCACCAACCTCTATAGTAGTATTGCCTATTATTTCAGCTTTGGCGTGACTATCCTCTAACGTGTATTTTATATCTAATTCAGTAGTTTTATTACTAACGTTCACTTTCGCATCATTTGAATCCTTAAAAGTCACTTTTACTCCGTTAATAGTGGCTTCTAACAGATTGGCATTATCACTTATTTGTCTTTCACGCGTTATTGTGACAGCATATTCTTTTTTTGTCCCATCTTCTGCTGTAACATCAATTTTGACTTGATTTTCTCCAATTATAAGGGTATCCGGTTTATTTATGTAAACAGTAGATTTACTATCTCTAGGTATAGCAGATATATCTACTTTTTCATTTTTTGTTATGTACTTAATATTATCTGATATGGCTATTTCATCATTATTTATTTTTAAAGATAATAAGGCTGTATCATTACTTTTATTATTTTGAATTTCGGTAGACGTACTATTTTTAGACGTACCACTAGATGAACTACTAGGTGTCCTGCTAGACGTACCACTAGATGTACTACTAGATGTACTGTTAGATGCCGTCGAATTGGATGAACTGCTTACATTTCCATTTACCGAATTACTACGTGGGTCAGGAATTGGATCACCAATTGCGGTGTATCTACCAGTAGATTGTTTAGAAGCAAGATGCCAATGATTGTCACTACTGTGTTGACCATACACTTTACCATTATAAGTTATTATTGAGTCCATTTTTAGCCAACCCGGTGTAGCATATGCTGTTATGTAGGCGTAAAAAAATAATATTATTATAATGAACATTGATAAACGCTTTCTCTTCATAAAATCATCTCCTATTTTTAATTTTTCAGTTGTTCTAGATTTAAAGCTTTTCAAAAAACTGGGTTTTCTCATTCCAAATTTCATATCATTACTTTCTAAGATGTTTTAAATAAATTGCATAAAATAATCATATCACAATATTTATTTTTGCACAAATTGTCCATGAATTTGATACAACAGTGTTATTACATTTCTTTTTTATTTTTTTGTAGTCCACAATTTAATTTTATTGTAACCATTAAGATACATTATAATTAAAAATTCCGTTTGATTTTCTAGGGTATTTATGAGAGTTATTTGTTCTTATAATCGGCTTCAAATAGGGGATGGCGCTTTAAAATTAATTCAAAAAATTTGTTGACAAATTAAAAAACTCAGTATAAAATTATAAATATTAATGTAACTTTTGAGTTTCATTAATATTTAACTTTAAAGGATGTGAAAATTTGTATATTTTACTTTTATTGTTAGCCGTTCCCGCTTTAACACTTACAAAACTCGTAAGTAAAAAATAAAACCACTAATTAAAGTGGTTAAATTTATGGGAGGTGTGTTTATTTAGAGTATAGCTTAATAAAACAGCTAAGAAAGGCTAAAAAGTGTTTACTTAAAGTTGGTTTTTGAATTTACAAATAAATTTTTTTGAAGTCTTAGAATTTAAACAAACATAAGGAGTAAAAAGATAGTGAATAGAGAAGAAATTTTGAATTTTATTGAACAAATGTCACATAGTCAAGGTTTTTACGGACGTTTATTAGGAGAAGTAACTGAGGAAGGACTTGACTACCTGGGAAAAATGAATTTTAAACATCCGCTTGATTTAGTTTTATTTTTGGAATGTGGAGCTTGATTTTATGAAAAAAGGGATAAAAAAGCTACTTTCCTGGGGTGTACAGAAAAGCAGCAACGCAACACCTAATAATTAAGTGATCAACTAAAATATAAAGGCGGTTACAGTATTATTTTACTACAACCGCTAACAAATAAAAAGAGGTTAATAAAATGATAAAAAGAATTAATACAATAAAAGACGCAGCAAAAGAATGGGTCGGCGAATTTAACGCAGTTCCTTCCGCGGTTATAGAAAAAATTTGTAAATATGATATTGATAGCATTCACGAATTAACCACACCAGAAGACGAATACACGGGATTTTTACCAATGTGGGGAACTTTATGGACTTTTGATTGTAAATTGGACGATAATTGGGCAAGAGAAAACATTGAAATAATGCAAAAATGCGGTTTTAGAGTTTATGAACAGGATGATTTTGGTCTTTTGTTTGGCGTAGATGGTGCAGGTTATGACTTTTATGAAGCGCATTGGATACCGCTTTATGAAGCGCGTGGCTTAAAGTGGCATGATGAAAAAGCTACAGCATAAATTGAAAATTATAGCGGATAATTGAGCTTTTAGGTTTTAATTATCCGCCACGAAAAGGAATTAAAAACAATGTCAAAAATAGGATATATAAGAGTTTCAGCGGTTGACCAAAACGAAGCGCGCCAAGTTGAAGCATTAAAAAAATATAAAATTGATAAATTTTTCACCGAAAAGAAAAGCGGAAAAAACACGGATCGTCCGGAGTTTAAAAAGATGATGGAATATGTTCGAGAAGGCGACACAATTTATATAAAAGATTTTAGCCGTTTGAGCCGATCAACAAGCGATTTATTAAATATTATTGAGGAGCTTAAAAATAAAAATGTGAATTTAGTATCTTTGAAGGAAAATTTAAACACTTCCACACCAACGGGAAAATTAATGTTGACGGTTATAGCCGCAATAAATGAATTCGAACGCACAAACTTACTTGAACGCCAGCGCGAAGGAATAGAAATCGCAAAGAGAAATAAAAAATATAAGGGCCGTAAACCTATTGAAAAACCTAAAAATTGGGAAACGATTTTTAAAATGTATCTAAAAAAGGAAATAACAGCAAATCAGGCTATGGATAAACTTAATTTAAAGAGAAATATTTTTTATAATTTTGTAAACGCAGAAAAAGGTAAAGATGCCTATTGCTCGGCGTCCTAGCAAGCTTTTTCGTTGAAAATTTTCGCGTGCGTGTTAAATTAATCACCTAGTGCGAAGTGTCCTACCGAGCTTTTTTAGGGCGCTTTCTTATTCCTAAGCGTTCCATCAAGGTTTTGGTGAATGTGATACAATTAAAATAAAAAAAGGATGATAAAAAATGGGTATGTCATACGAGGAATTGAGAAAAATTCCACGCGAGGAATTAATTGAGATTTTCGACAAAACAGCGAAATATTCTTGTGAAGGAATTGCCTATTATAGGGAGGAAATTGCAAGAAGAGACGCAGAAGAATTAAATAAATTGATGATGAAACACACATGTGCAATTACTATTATGACAGTAATTATGACGGTAGCGACAATCGTTCAATTATTTTTATATTTCTGCAAGTGAATTTAACTATTTAATGAATTGAAATTAATATGTTGGACGACTCTCGACGGCTTTCAATATTTCCTCATCAGACATCTCGTCAAGGGGGTTATTAACTGTAATTTGCTGCTGAACTTGATCCACATATTGAGTAGTTTTACCAAAATTATTCTTAGCTAAAAATATGTGCCAAGCGGGATTCCTAGCCACTTCCGCTTTACTGATATTGACCATTTCCAAGAGGTTATTGATAGGAGCAAGAATTTTGGCGAAATTTACCGTACACATATCCACAATATATTCGCCTTTACTTACTTTATCTTTAACAGATATAACTCTACTTTTATTTATTTTATTATCTTTAATATAATTAACAGGTTTAATATTATTTTCATCCATTACTAAATAATTAGAATTTATATATTTATCGAGTTTGGATTTATCATTGGTAGAATAGATGTATTCTCCGGTAATGCTGTCAATTAAGTTATAACAAGTGAATTCTGTTTTATCCCTAGTATATTTAATTAAAGTATCTTTGGAAATATTAAGATAAAAACTAAGTCCGGCATAAGATGGAGCTACATTTTTATCAATACACCATTGTTCAAATCCTTTCAAAGCAATTGCAAATTGTAAAGGGGTTTCGTACACTTTACTTCCGCGTCCTGTCGCAATTTTCATGATTTTTTCTGCTGTTCCTATGCTTTTAGGAGTATATTCCGATCTAGGCTGTAATTTTTTAGTTCCATCAACATAGTAAGTAGTTTCAGATGTTCCTTTTCGTATAATATCAACGTCTTCTCCAAAAGATTCTTTTATTTCGTCTTTGTTCATAAAGTTTGCTACCTCCAAAATAAAATCCCGAAAGGTAAGAAAACTTTCTTAACTTTCAGGATTTTTTATAATTTTATGTATTTGATTAAACTTAATCTGCCTTTTGACTTTTAATTAGGCTGCCACCTTTTAAGTTTTAGCAAGCAATTTTTCATAATTTTTCTTGCTTCTTCTTCACTCATACCTTGTTTTATCATGTACGGAATACAAATTTCAATCATTTCTTCCATAGTACATTCTTGAGTAAATTTGCCGTTTTCAAAGCAATACTTACAATAATCTTCATTTTTACTGCCATCGGCATTATTACCGTACATTTCATCGGTTTCGCCCATAGGCATTGAGCAAGATTGACAATATTTTTTTGCCATAAAATTTCACGTCCTTTTTACGATTTAATTTTATAATATCAAGTTGTCAAAATTAAATCTATTTATTTTGACAATCTCACTTTTTCAAGAGGAACAATAGTAACGGAATTGCCGGACTTTAAATCTAACAGTTCCGCCTGATAAAAATAATCTCTGCGGATGTAATTATATGAAAAGCTACAAACAAGGAGATCATCAGATTATCGATGTCCTGTTTTTGTGAAATTGGCAAAAAATAAATATTAGAATTAATTTACAAAAAAAATAATTATGTTAAAATAATATTGTGGAATTTGTGATTTGAAAAGCGATAAACTGCACAACATTAAAATTAGAGGATGAAATATAGGTTTACTTTCTGTACTGCAATCGAAGTCTATGACTAAATTTTTATTAAGGAGAATTAGAGATGGAAAACACAAAAGTTTTAGATGCGTATAAGGTTTTGACTTTGCTATTTGGTATTCGGGAACCGTCTTTCCAGGTGTCAGTTATAAAAAAGATAATTAATGCTAAGAATTTTTCTGAGATTGATGACGGAGCGCTAAAAATGATTGAAGGATTTCCTGAAAGTCTTTTGTCTAGACCTCTTGAGGAATTGAAACAATTTTTTTCTGCAGACTTGATAGCTGGTATGTCAAGTGAGGACTGGAATTTATTAAAAAAATCGGGCATTAACGTCTTACGTATTCAGAAGGACCCCACTTCAGGGGAAAAAGAAATATTAGGTTTTTTCCCGAATGAAAGAGCCTATAAAGCTATGTTGAACAATTTTAGAAATGATATAAGCTGTGAATTGAAAAAAAGAGAAAAGAAAATTGAAAAATTAGGTGTTAAAGAAGGTCGTTCGAACGATGATAGTATATTAGCAGCTTTTGACAATAAACTTTCAAAATGTAAAGATCTTGATGATGTAGAGGCATTGTTAGGATATTATATGCAAGGTAGTGGGGCTGATTTAATGAACGGATTTCTGAGAGGCGATTTAACTACGGTCAAAAAAAGAAAATTAAAATCTCAATTTGGTGGCTCTAACAATATTTCTTTTAGTTTGTTATTAGACTCCGCACTAAAAGCACTAGCATTGAGAAAAATTACAATGTATGGCACCTTGGATGATGTTACAACCGTGTATAGAGGAATGGGAATAAATGGTTTTTTAAAATGTATTAAAGTTGACGAGAATAAATTATCCAAGGAATTTACAGATGTTAAAAAAGTGGATGACATGCTTGTTAACTACGTAAATAAACATATGCCCCTATTTCAGTCAGCATCTATTTCGAGTACGTCTCTAGAAAAGTCTATTGCAGAAACTTTCGCAGAGCTGGCACCTGACGAATTTAAAATTATCATGGAGATTTCTCTTAAAAAAGGAACTGCATTCGGTAAAAACATATCTAAAACATTTGCGGGGTCAGGAGAAATGGGACAGCTTGCCAAGGAGATTATATTAAAACCTATGCAAAAAATAAAGGTGAAAAGTGCAGAATTGCAAAGTCCCGATTTTATTGTAGTAGAATGTGAAACAATATCGTAGCGTACAAATAAGAACAGGCTTGTTCCAGAGGATGGCAGCGCTAAAAAGTAATATGCGAAAGTTTTGAGCGACAGGAAAACAACAAAACTGAATTTACAATCATTTCTAAACTTTGAGAAACACAATAAGTTTTTCATGCAAACTTATCAATATAATGGCGTATAAGCCTATTTGTCCGTTCAACCGTAGTTGCATAAATTTTTGAATCAGTATTTTGAATATTTTTGAAAGTGCCACAAAGCTTGAAGCTTCACGGGTTTCTATGAAAAACCCCTTTATTTTTTGTTTAGTTTTTTCAACTGCAAGCTTACATTCAGCAATTTTGCCGTCCAGCTCATAAAAAACAGTATCGTGCATTTTTGCCTTAACTTCTCTTATGTCCATATCATTTTAAATACCCTTTCATTTTTCAATTTTAAGTGTTCCTGCAAGCGTTTTAATAAGCTTTTTAATGTCATTAAGCAGTTTAATTGCCTGATTTATATAAACCTCTGTATCACGCTCTAGGAATGATTTTTTAGTGACTTCGGTTTTATATGCCAAAAGTGCATCTTCCAAAATTGAATAATATCCTAATACTCGGTCTTTGGAAGGCTTTCTGATTTTAAGTATCCAATTTAAAGGATCGATTTCTATGTAATATTTATCATCCAAAATTATGCGGTTACTTCTTTTCGGCATTTTTTCTCTCCTTGTCATGCTGAGTAATCATTTTTTTAGTAAGCGAAAGCTTAACTTCATTATCGAGCTTATTTTCAAAAAGCGTATTTAAAATCACGCATACACCTGTGAAAAAGTCAGTGCTGTGTATACTGTCTTCATCCAAAACTATTAGTAAATGTTTGCCGAGCATAAGATACTTGATTTTCATGTACCAAACTCCGTAATAAAACCCGAATAAAAAGCAAAGTAATCCCGATAAAATATTTATAAACATTATCATTTCCTCCGTTTAAATAAATCTGTTTCGCCAGTTTGATGTTTCTTCTTTTTCCGCGTACTTTTTTTCAAGTTCAGTAAATTTTATGTGTTTACCGCTGAAATTAAAAAGCGTAACTCCAGTATTCCCCCGGCGATTAAGAGCTATATCAATCCCTATAGTTTTTGATTCTAAAAATCCTTTTTCGTTTAAGTGCTTTTCCACGCACCACATAAGCAAAACCTTGTTTGCATCTTGCTCTATTGAACCACTGTCTCTAAGTTCAGACGGTGATGGACGTTTATTTTCATCACTTACACGGTTAAGCTGAGATAAACATAAAATCGGAACATTTAATTCAGTAGCCAAACATTTAAGCTCACGGCTTATTTGCCCAATTTCATTGTTTCTGTTCTCTGCCTTTTTGGTAGATTTCATTAATTGCAGATAGTCGACTATGATAAGTCCAAGATTACTTATTAACCTGCAATCAAAACGAATATCCTGCATAGAAACACTGGGTGAATCATTGATTAAAATCGGATACTGGCAAATTTCATCAACTGATTTTGCGATACTGTTTACTTCATTTGCGACCGCATCTTCAGGTCTGCTTTTATCTTGAAACTTTTTATCAATTAGCGTATTCATCGCAACGGTTGAATTCTCGGCAATCAGTCTTTCACAGAGTTCCGTTCCAAGCATTTCCTGGCTGTAAAACACAACTTTTTTACCATTCTTTGCGGCGTTTTGAGCAACTTTTATCGCAAATGAGGTTTTGCCGACTTTAGGGCGAGAGGCAAGGATAATCAAATTTCCTGCGCTCATGCCTTTTAAGATACTGTCGAACTTAGAAAACCCTGTATCGCATCTGTTTTCCTGTGATCTTGTATCCTCGCCATAAGTTTTAAACAAATCTGAAGCTACAGATTCAATTGGTACCAGCTTCTTTTTTCGATTTGCTGAAACCATTTCCGATACTTTGCTAATCAAGTGTTCTGCGGTTTCCATAGAATTTTCACTTGTAACTCCGTTTTCAAATGTTTCCGAAATCAAATTTGTTAAATCTCGTGCAACCCTGGATTTTGAAATAATATCCGCATAATTTTTAATATGGCTGACAAATGGAATGGCATTTGCACAATCGAACAAAAGCTTTTTCATTTCCGTTTCGTAACTTGGATTATCAGCATTTACCTGGTGTAAAACTGTTATGTAATCAATAGATTCCCCGGCGTTTGAAAGTTTTAAAATGGCTTCGTAAGCAAGCCTGAGGTTATCAAAATAAAAATCCTTAGCGGTAACTTTATCAATCACTTTAACTAAAGATTTTTCGTCTATTAAAATTGCACCAATCAACGACATTTCGGCTTGTTTGGTGGTTTCTAAATTTAAATCCATATTTTTTGCCTCACTTTATAAAATTAATATTTTTAATCAGGCTTTCGGCATCAACAATCCTGTTTTGCCAATAATCTAAAGTTGTAGCTTGCTGGATTGCATAAAAAATTCTGTCCTCGCGCTCTTTTGTACGCTCTAAGGACAAATATTCGTCAATCACAACAGCCCAGGGTTTTATCAGTTTTTCATTTCCGGTGGATTTTTCATACTGCTGTCGGCGCAATCTTTCAAAAAGTTCTATTGCTAACAACCAAGATGTACTTTTTTCTGAGATATCCGCAATTTCCGAAGGGTCTATTTCATTTTCCCAAGCTTCAGCGCTTAGCCACGAACACGGATGCGGAATATATTTACCGTTAGCTTTTTGCCAATCAATGGTGAAGGATTGCTGCTTAACAGCTTCAAGCATTTTATCCACGAGCTCACAACTAGGCTGATGTTTTAAGAACCAGCTCAAAACTTTAGCTCTCTTTTTCTTTTTAGGGTAAGCTGAGTAAAAGCGTTCAAAATTCAGCATTACTGCTTGTTTAGCAGTATCATCAACTGCGGAATTTTGGACATATATATTATTATAAGAATTGTTTTTATCAAGACTGTTATTATTAAGAGGTATCTGGTGGTAGTCCAAAGTTTGGTCGTCCGCAATTTGGTCTACGGTATTTTGCTGATTATCGATTTCATCATCATTATTTTTAGATACCAAAATTGTATAAATATTGCGCGTAAACCGACCGTTTTCTTTTTGCTGTTCTACTTTTATATACCTATTTTCTACAAGTTGCCCTAGATATTTGGTTATTGTTTTCACATTAATACCTAAATCATAAGCCATTTTTGACCTTGTTGGAAAACATTCATTTGTTGCGCCTGCAAAGCTGTTCATGTAAGCATAAATTGCTTTTGCGGTAACATGTAGATTCTTATCTTGCATAACAACTTTGGCTATGGTTCCATAGCCTTCAACGTAAATTCCTTTAAGCTTTACTATATCCATGTAAATACACTTCCTAATTTTAAAATTAAAACGGTAAATCGGAATCCCCAATGAAATCCTTGCTGTCGGGATTGCTGCTAGATTCAGGTTTTAAATTTATAACGTCCTTGATGATAAATCCTTTATAAACCTTGCCTTCATAAGATTTTGAATAAAATTTTCCGATTATCCAGATATAATCTTTTTCATGGTATCTCTCGAATATTGCTTTTGATAAGTCTCCAAACACAGAGCAATCTGCATATGTAGGATTATTCCACTGATTTGTTTCAGGATTTTTGCCGTTACTTATCTGCAAAGAAAAACGAACCGCTTTGCCCTGAACTTTCGGATCTTTATACAGCCTGCCTTTCAGAAAGCAGGTATTTCCCGTTAAATTGCCTTCATAAATCATTTTTTCATCATCATAAATTTTTACTGTTTTTTTACTCATTTCACTCAGTCTCCATTTCTTTAATCTCAACCACGATTTTGGGTATTAGAGAATAGCATTTTTCAACGATTAGCCTGCAAACTTGGCTGTCATCAAAAAAAGCGACATTATTTAATGCGTCGCACGCAATTTTGGCCACGTTGTCTATATCGGGGGGCTTTGTAGGCAGTATTTCACCGGATAAAAATTTGATTTTTAGCTTTTCTGAAATACTTTTAAGAATAGGGAAAAAGGCTTTTATATTAACTTCAACCGGAATATTTTTATCAAAAAAGTTATTAGAAACAGCTTTATAGCATTTCTTTATTTTTCGTTCATATTCTTTTGTCGGTTTTGGTGTGTAAACAATTGTTTTGCCGTTCACATAGCACATTCTTGGTCTTTGTTTGCCACGAGGATTACCATATACAACAAATTTTACACTCATAAACTTTCAATCTTCCTTTCAAAATTTTCTAAATCTTCTTTTTGAAGTTCATTGAGGCTTTGAAGATTGAGCTTTCCTAACACTTTGGAAATTTTATCCCCGCCATATTTTTCTAAAAGCTTTCTTTGTTCTTCTGTAGATAACGCCTCGATTTTCAAAACGCTTGGGTTATCTATGTATTCGATAGTTTCTTCGCCTGTTTCTATGTTTACTTTGAGCTTCGATTGATCTGACCTTACTGCGGTTTGCATATCGGTCGACATTATGCCGTATCTAGAAATAAGTGCTTTCATAGCAGTCTTTTCGGCCATGCGATCAAATTGCAGTGCCCAGATTGCATCGTCAGTGTTTCCGGTTTTTTTGTACTTTCGGTAGCTTTGGGAATACCTCTCAGCGTGCTTTTCTATATCTTGAACAGTCCA
>JAEWWM010000081.1 GCA_023458915.1 Bacillota bacterium | reverse complement strand
GCATCTTTGCAAATTTTAGCGCACTCAGGGTTTTTGCAGTCGAGAATTCGCATCGGATTTCTTTCAAGCCTATTTTTGCAGGTTTCACAAAGATTGCTTTCGTTTTTTCTAAAATAAGTTTCTATTGCTTCGTTATATTTTTTTCTACAGGAAGTGCACCCTATAGAGTTGATTTCTAAGCTAACCCCTTTTATTCCGAGCCTATCAAGAATAGATTTTGCTGCGCATATAAGCTGAGCGTCCGCAAGCGGCGAAGAAGCGCCGAAAATCTCAAGCCCTAATTGAAAAAATTCACGGTATCTCCCAGATTGAGGTTTTTCGTAGCGGTAACATGAAGAAAAATACATGAGCTTGAGCGGTAAAGCTTGGTTATAAAGCCCATTCTCCAGCACGGCTCTGAGTACTCCTGCTGTGCCTTCCGGGCGCAGAGTAACGGATCTGTCACCTTTATCTAAAAAAGTGTACATTTCTTTCTCGACTATGTCGGAAGCATCGCCAACAGACCTTTCAAAAAGTTCCGTGTGCTCAAGTACGGGAGTGCGAATAAATTTAAAGCCGTAAAGTTCCGCTTCCTCTTTCATTACTTTTTCTATAGTAAGCCATTTTTCGCTCTGACCAGGCAATAAATCCTGCATTCCGCGAATTCTTTTAGTTATTAGGTTCATAGGTTTTATGCTCCTTTGTAAAGATATTTGTAATCTAAAAACAATAGCTTCTCTGAAATAATATACAATCAGAGAAGCAATTTATATGTCATTAAAACTTTACTTGTTAAATCATCGGCCTTCCGACGCTTCTCCAGTCAAGGTCTCCTCTTTCAAGACCGTGGATTAAAATTTCAGCTGTTGCTACGTTCGTTGCATAAGGGATGATATGTACATCGCAAAGCCTTAAAAGGTCTTCTTCGGGTTTGCCGAAAAGCTCCGGATGAGCAGCATCGCGGAAAAATATGAGCATATCGATTTCCCCGCAAGAAATGCGAGAAGATATTTGTTGATGTCCGCCTTGAGAACCGCCTAAATATTTAACAACTCTAAGGCCAGTGGCTTCAGCAACAAATTTTCCAGTAGCTGCAGTTGAGCAAAGTTTATGTCGGTTTAAAACTCCGCAATATGCAATGCAAAATCTTACCATAAGTTCTTTTTTTGCGTCTTGAGCAACAAGAGCGATATTCATTTATTTTCCTCCTAATTATGTCTTTTAATACTTATCTTTGTATATTTTTTAGTCAAAAATTATTTATGCATTATATTTTAGTGATATTATATCACACTTAAAATATAATGCCAATATCTCAAAGCGTAAAAATTCAATGCATTAAACTGTTTAAAAGTCACAAAAAATTAAAATTGTTAAAATAGGTTATTCTAAACTTTTAAAAAAGGGTTGTACTTTGGATATTTGTGGTATAATTAAAATAAAATTCTCATGTTCAATAAAATTAGGAGGACAACCGATGTTTTCTAAGGAAATAGGTATCGACCTTGGTACTGCTAACACGCTGGTATTTTTAAAAGGAAAAGGAATAATAAAAAGAGAGCCGTCCGTTGTAGCGGTTGACATAAGAACCGATACGGTTTTGGCTGTAGGCAACCAGGCAAAAGAAATGATAGGGCGCACTCCGGGTTCAATTATAGCTGTACGTCCACTTAAAGACGGGGTTATCGCCGATTTTGATATAACAGCGAGTATGCTTAAATATTTTATAGCTAAAACCGCAAAAAGTATGTTTTTTAGTAAGCCAAAGGTAATTATATGTACCCCTTCGGGTGTTACGGAAGTTGAAAGAAGAGCGGTTGAAGACGCTGCAAAGCAGGCGGGCGCAGGGATAGTCGATTTAATTGAGGAACCTATGGCTGCAGCTATCGGTGCTGGGCTCGCTGTTTCTGAACCGACGGGAAGTATGGTTGTTGACATTGGAGGAGGTACATCTGAAGTTGCTGTTATTTCGCTTGGGGACATTGTTACAGCTACATCTGAAAGAGTTGCCGGAGACAAGCTCGATGAAGCGATAATTTCTTACGTTAAACGAAAATATAATCTTTTAATCGGCGAACGCACCGCGGAAGATATTAAAATTAAAATCGGCTCCGCTGTGCCTTATGAAGATGAAGGCGAGATGAGTATTAAAGGAAGAAATCTTATGGACGGTCTTCCGAAAAATGTAGTAATTACCGCCGAAGAAATAAGAGAAGCTTTGGCTGATCCGCTAAGAGCAATCGTTGAAGCGGTTAAAAGCACGCTTGAAAAAACACCCCCTGAGCTTTCCGGGGATATTATTGACCACGGCATTATGCTAACCGGCGGCGGTGCGCTTTTGAGGGGGCTTGATGTTCTTATTTCGGAAAGTACTTTTATGCCTGTACACGTTGCTGAAAACCCACTTGATTGTGTTGTTGCAGGAACCGGAAAATGCCTTGACATAACAATGCCGAAGGAATATTACAGAAACAATCGCAGGTCAAGATAATTAAATTTTTGATATATCAGAATTTTGAGAGTGTTGAATAAGTAATTATTCTAGCCGCTTATCCCGCCGTACGGCGGGATAAAAGTCAGCCAAGGTATTACACAAAGCAAACACTCCCAAAATTACTTGAGTGGGGTGTCAAAGAGCCTTGAAACATTTTTTTAAAAGTTCCGCTTTTAAAATTATTTTAGGAATAGTTTTAATAATTTTGGGTGTTCTTTTATACACTTCAATCAATCAAAACGGAAACATTTTTTCAAACGCTATAAGCTTTGTTACAAAACCTGCGCAAAAGGCGCTTTGGTATGTCTCTAATTCTACTTTTGATTTTGCATACCAGCTTCAGGAAAAAGAGAAGCTGTTAGAAGAAAATGAATCGTTAAAAAAGCAGCTGAGTGACCTTAGAAACATTACTGTGGATTACTACGACGTGAAACGGGAAAACGCAAAGCTGATGAAATATTACGACTTAAAAAAATCTAACACCAGTTTAAAATTTGTTTCAGCAGCGGTTGTTGGAAAAGACCCAACTGAGTTTTTCGGCGATTTTGTTATAGATAAAGGCAGCAGTTCAGGCATCTCGGTAAATGATTTGATTTTAACCGAAAACGGAGTGGTTGGACGCGTGTCTCAAATAAATTCCCATTTGAGCCGCGTTAGAACCATTTTATCTCCGGACTCTAAAATCGGAGTGATAAACGTAAGAACCGGTGAAACTGGAGTTATAAGCGGAGAAATCATGCTTTCGGCTAAAAATTTAACACGGATGATTTTTATATCGTCTCAAAACGGAGTACAACCGGGAGATATAATAGTTACAAGTGGCACGAGCGGTATGTATCCTAAAAACATGAAGTTAGGAAAAGTAGTTTCTGTTGATTACGACAGTCATGATTCATCATATTATGCTGTGATTGAACCTTTTGAAAAAGTAAAAGAGGTTACGGATGTTTTTGTAATAACTGATTTTCAGGGTAAGGGTCAATTTAACTTCTCTCCAAATTGATTAGAACGCAAATTTTCAAAAAAATTTGTTTTTTGTTCAAAGTTCATCGGAGTATATATATTTTTCTCGCTTTTGAAAAAACCTTACCTAGTCTGAAAAGAAGTTTATTAAATACTAATTTCAAAGGAGACATAGGTGGAAGTAAGCAAAGTACACAATTATTTTAGATGGTTTGTTTATGTTTTTGAGCTTTATTTTTTATATTCCCTGCAGCAAACTTTGGTTTTTGGCATGGGTCTATTTTGTGTTCGCTCTTTGATGATTATACCTGCGCTCGTATCCATTGCTTTATTCGAAAAAGAATCTAATGGCATGGTTTTTGGGATTATTACGGGTGCGCTTCTTGATTTTAGCTTTGGAAATCCAATAGGCATTTATGCGCTTTTTATGGGCCTAATAGGCTATGCACTAGGGGTTCTGTCAACTTATTTTGTAAGAGCTAATCTTTTAATGGCTCTGGTGGCGTCTGCCGTCATAACTTCTGCTATAGTTTTTTGTAGATTTTATTTTAACTATGTTTTAATGGGCTTTAATAACGCAAATTTTGCTTGGCTTAATATTTGCACTCCTGTGATCATTTATTCGGTAATTGCAACGCCGATAATATTTTTGTTTAACAGATCGATTTCATATTTCCTTGGAAATACGGGAGGTGAGCAGAATAAAATCAAGCATTTTTAATAATAAAAGATATATTTTTTTCCTGTCTTTAACCGCTGCAATTTTTGTTGCTTTTATAGCAAGGCTTGTAGACTGGCAGGTAATTAACGGTGAGTATTATAAGCTTCGCGCAAACAGTAGCAATATTTATTTTGTTAAGACTGATGCAGTCCGAGGCGAAATATTTGATTGTAATGGAGTAGGTCTTGCCATTAATGAAACGGGTTATAAACTTGTGATAGACAGGATTTTAATTGATAAAGGAAAAGAAAACGAGCTTATAATCCGTGTTGTTAAACTTCTTGAGACGCTTAAAAACTCATGGATAGATATTTTGCCGATAAATCTAAATGAAAATGAATCTTCTTTTGCTGATGACCGCGCAAGTCAAGTTGCTGATTTAAAAAATAGTTTAAATTTGCCTGAAAATGCCTCTGCTGAGGAATGTTTGAATAAACTGGCAGAAAAATACGACGCGAAATCTTTTTCGAAACCTGACCAAAGAATTATTTGCAGTGTACGCTATAACATGGATAAAAACGGCAGCTACCATGCTAAAACCACACCGTACATTATTTCCGACGGCATTAGCAAAGAAGCAGTGATTATTATTTCTGAAAAAGCTGAGGAGCTAAAGGGTGTTCGCATTCAAACATCGCTTGTAAGGAAATATATAAACGGCGGAATTGCGCCGCATATTGTGGGTTACACGGGTTTTATGTCAAGTGAGGAATACGAAAAGAGAAAAGAAACCTACAGCATGGACGCTCTGATTGGAAAAACCGGGGTAGAAAGCATATTTGAGGATTATTTAAGAGGCTTTGGCGGAAAACGCATGATTCAAATGTCGCCGAGCGGTCAGGTTATTAATGTTTCTGAAAAAGAGCCCGCTAAATCCGGAAACAGTGTTATTTTAACAATATCGTCCAAGTTGCAGGAAGCTGCAAATAAATCCCTCAAAGAAAATGTTGAGAAAGCTCACAAGCAAGGCGCGCCGGATTGTGTGTCCGGAGCTGTTGTTGCTTTAAATGTTAAAGATTTTTCAGTCCTCGCCGCCGCAACTTACCCAAGTTACGATCTTGTACGCTTCATGGAAGATAAATCATATTATTCAGAACTTATAAAAGACAGCGCTACCCCGCTTTTAAACCGTGCTTTTTCAGGAGCATATGCGCCGGGGTCAACTTACAAACCCCTTGTTGTGTGCGCGGCACTGCAAAGTGGTAAAGTAACTCCCGAAAACGCCGTTCGCTGTACGGGCAGCTACAATTTTTATCACGGTTATCACCTTCGGTGCATGGGCGTTCACGGTAACATTAAGCTTATAAATGCGCTTTCAAAATCGTGCAATGTTTATTTTGCGGAGATGGGCAGGCGCCTTGGCGCGGAGCTTCTGGGTGATTACGCAAAAAAGTTTGGAGTAGGGGTTAAAACAGGTGTTGAAATAGGCGAAAGTAAGGGAATAGTTGCAGGTCCTGAACATTCGGCGAGTGTGGGATCGAAGTGGTACGAATCGGGTTCATCACAGGCTGCAATCGGGCAGTCGGATAATATGCTCACACCTCTTCAACTGGCGACTTATACCGCAACAATTGCAAGCGGCGGCAATCGATACAAAACTCATTTAGTCAGTAAAATTATGGACTATACTCGCACAAAAGCCGTTAAAGAATTTGAGCCGGAACTTGTTCAAAATGTAGGGGTATCAGCAGAAAATTTAAATATTGTAAAAACCGGAATGCGCGAAGTTGCGCTTTCAGGAACGGCGCGCGACTTTGCAAGTTACCCCATTCCAATTGCCGCTAAAACAGGTACGGCTCAAAATTCGGGTTCCGATCATACAACTTTTATCTGCTTCGCTCCGTATGACGACCCTAAAATAGCAATTGCCGTAGTAATCGCTCATGGAAAAACCGGCGCGGCATCTAAAAATGTCGCGCGAGATATAATGAATTCTTATTTTAATTTAGGAACTTAATTTTTAAAATGGTATACAAAAAGTATAGTTTTTTGTATAAAAAATTAGAAAGGGCTATACCCCTTCTAACTTTAAAACTTTTTCCCATAAATATAAACGTCTTATATGAATTAACTTTAATTACAAAAGAAATTTGAGGTGGATTTTGCCTGCACCTCTTAGCGCTGTTTAATTTTATTACTTATTACCGTTATCCATTTTTATGATTAGGTTTTCCGCGGCGAGGTTCAGTTTTTTTCTTAAAATCTGAGAGTTTTTCGTCGCTTAATTTTTTGAATTTTGTTATCATTTCTTCAAAACTATTTGCTGAAGAATTATTTCGATTTTTCGGTCTTTCTCGATTAAAATTATTGAAGTTTCGTTTAGAATTAAATTTTTCACTTTTTTCGCCAGAAGAATTTAAATTTTCATCCGCTTTCTTTATGGAAAGCTCTATTTTTCCGTTATTATTGAGCCCTAAAATCTTTACTTTTACTGTTTGGCCTTCTTTTACGTGATCACCGACTTCTTTAACAAAAACATTTGCTACTTCAGATATATGAACAAGTCCTGTTTTCCCTTCTTCAATTTCCACGAAAGCCCCAAATTTTGTTATTCCTGTTACTTTTCCTTCGACTATTTCCCCAACCTCGAGCGCCATAAAAAATTAACTTCCTCCCTAAAATATTAATGCCAATTATTTATAAACAAGTGCTTATTTTGTGATATTTTGACCGCTACTTGTATAATATTTTCACTTATAATTAAGTTGCGTTTTCAAAAAATTTTTTATTAGAATTTTCGCCATCTCCATATTCACTCAGTTTACTTCGTATTTCTTTATTTTTGCTTTTTTCATTTACAATTTGTTCATTTATTCTGGCAAGCTCATCGTTCTTTTGTTTGATTTTTATCTGCTGGTTTATAAACAAAAAAATTACATAAGCAACAAAGGATAGTAAAACAACTTTTAAAACGAATTTTTTGCTCTTTTTTACTGAAAATCTCATTAACTACTATACTTCCCTGTTTAAAATAAAAAAATTGCATAAAAGCCTTTTATATTATGCACTTTATATGAATATAATTGCAAGTTGTTTTTAAAATTTTGTGTTAAGTTTATATAATTTAAATATTTTCATAAATATTTTTATACATTTTGGCTTTTATTTTTCTTTTTTATGCTTTTAAATTTATTAGTGAATAGTCCTATTTTCAAATTCAGCGATTTTACAACTCTGCCTGAACACTTGTAAATAACCTCACCTAAGGTTATGTGGTAGATTATCCATCCGATGCCTTCGCCTGCAAGTATGTAAAATCGCGCTTCGCCTCTATTAAATCCTAAAACAAACAAAAACGTGATAAGCCCGCTGATTATAAAATATATAACGTCTTGAATAAATATAGCGATATTTCTGGGATTTATCATCATTCTTACAATTCTAAAAAAATCATAAAGCAGTCCAAGTCCTGCGCCCAAAACACAAGAATATCCAAAAATTACAAGTTGCATTGCAAGAGTTTCATTCACTTAACTGTTCCCCTTGTTTTGTTTTTATCTAAATAACCTTGAAAAAAATCCGGCATCTGATCTGAATTTATTATCTGAGTAAATAAGTGACGAGATTTTTCCCGTAACCTCAAGTTCACCGAGCTCAAGGTACAGTTTTTTAATATTCAAATTTTCGCCTTTGATTGTAAGTTCGCCTATATCTGTAAAAGCGGCTATTGATTTGTCGTCAAAGCTGTCAACTTCAGTAACTCCACTGACTATAAGATTTTTTCTGTTATCAAGCGTTAGGCAGTGTGGTAGCTTCGGCGCGGTTTTATGTTCTTCTTTCATCATGCAATATCTATCTCCTCTAAAAGATACGAAAAATACTTAAAAACCTTCGTTAGAGATATGTATGATAAAAATACATTAAAATAGACCTGTTCTGAAATCATCCAGACCATGAATTTTTTACAAAAATTCATTCTCAGTTTTTAAAGCGCTCCTTATAATATAAATGTACGCTATTTGTCGCTTTTTATTGAATTTGAACTGATTTTAGAGCAAGTCTATTTTTTCAGCAGCTTTCATTATCCCTATCTTTGCGCTGTAAAAATTTGTGCCTCCTTGTAGCCAAACGGCATAAGGTTCGCAAAGAGGTGCGTCAGCGGAAAGCTCGATCGAAGCTCCTCCTGTAAACGTTCCCGCCGCCATTATAATTTGATTATTATACCCCGGCATATCCCAGGGCTCGGGAGAGACGAAAGAATCTATAGGAGAGCCTTCTTGAATTCCTTTGCAGAAATTTATAAGAGCTTCTGGAGAGCCAAGGACGATAGACTGTACTATATCGTATCTTGCCTCGCTATATTTTGGATGAACCTCATAGCCTAAAAGTTCAAATAAAGCAGAAGCAAAAATAGCAGTTTTTAACGCTTCGTCCACTATATGAGGCGCATTATAAATACCCATGAATAACTCTCTGTTAACTCCTAAATTTGAGCCTATTTCTTTGCCTATTCCAGGGGCAGTTAGCCTATGAGCGCACATTTCAATAAGATTTTTTTTGCCTGCAATATAACCTCCGGTAGGAGCGATTCCTCCGCCGGGATTTTTAATAAGCGAGCCTATTATCAAGTCTGCGCCGCATTCAATTGGTTCTTTTCTTTGAACAAATTCTCCATAGCAATTATCAACTATAATTATAATTTCAGGGTTTATATTTTTTACAAATGAGGTAATTTCTCCAATTTGCTCAAAACTTAAAGAGTCCCGAAATGTATATCCTCTTGAACGCTGAATATAAACCACTTTAAAATTTTCTGAAAGCTTTTCTTTTATTGTTTTATAATATTTTTCTTTATTTTTTTCAAAATTGATGTATTCAAATTCAATACCAAAATCTTTAAGCGAGCCAAAATTGTTGCTTTTTGAATCGATCACATCAGATAAAGTATCGTACGGCTTACCGGTTACGCTTAGAATTTTGTCTCCAGGCCTCAAAATTCCAAAAAGTGCGGTAGCAAGTGCGTGTGTTCCACTGACAAAATTATGTCGAACCAGAGCATCTTCGGTTTTAAAAATTTTAGCAAAAAGCTCATCGAGCTTTTCTCTGCCGCGGTCGTTGTAGCCGTAGCCTGTAGTAATTGCAAAATGGCTTTCGCTGATACCACAATCTATAAAAGCTTTCAGAATTTTTTCTTGATTATATTCAGAGATACTTTCTATCTCACTAAACTTCTCCTTGCATAAATTCAGTGCTTTTTTTGATAGTTTGGTAAGTTTTTCATCAAATTCAAAAATTTTTAATCCCTCTTTTAAAAGTAGGTTTTTAATAAACCTTAAACATTTCTTGGATTTCTGATATGTCTTTTGTTTTTGTAAGAGCTAAAGTAAGTAAAATTCTTGCTTTTTGCGGTGTGAGATTGTCGGCGTAGATTCCTTGTTTTAAGATTTCAGATTCATCAAATGTAACGAGCCCGTTTGCAACTCTTGAGCTGCGAACTACAGGTGTTTTAGAATTTATAATTTTTTCAATTTCCGCATCCCACTGCGAGCTGCTTCCGCCGCATCCTGCGCCGGCAAGTACTATGCCATCCGAATTTTCGGTAGCGTGCTTTAAAATTTCAATATCTGCATCCACATAAAACATCACTATTTCTACTTTGGGCAGAGCTTCAAGGTTTTTTATATCGAACTCACTCTCTAAAGTATGTTTTTTTAGTGAAGAATTGTAAAAATACGCTTTATCGTCACGCATATAGCCAAAACAGCCCAAATCTTTTTGATCAAATGCGGTGGTTCGATAAGTATTAATTTTGCAAATATCGCGTGCACCATATATTGCGTCAGAAAACGCGACTAAAACACCTTTTCCGATGGCATCATCACTTTTTGCAAGGGCTACCGCCTGGTACAAATTAAAAGGGCCGTCTGCGCTGATGGCCGTGCCCGGGCGCATTGAACCGGTAATTACAACAGGTTTGTCTGTTTTAACGATTAAATTTAAAAAATATGCTGTTTCTTCAAGTGTGTCTGTTCCGTGAGTAATTACAAATCCGTCGGCCTCGCCTTTTTCGGAGGTTTCATTTATGTAATTTGCAATTTTCCGCAATTTTTCAAAGCTCATGTCGCAACTATCTATGCTGCAAAGCTCAATTGATTTAATATTAGCAAGGGATTCCAGGCAAAGAAGGGTAGATACCAGCTCACCTACTTTTACTTGAGCAGAGTTATATACCGCCGTTACGCCTTCTTCTCCCGATCCGGCAATGGTCCCTCCAGTTCCGATAATCACTATGTTTTTTTTCTTTGTTTTAGTCGCTGTTTCACTTGTTTGCATACACATTCTCCTAATTTATAAATTTATTAAAAATTTATGCTAATGTGAATTTTTTTATATTATTATGCTATAGCAGATATGTTTTTAAATCAATTCGCAAATTCGACGTAATCATACTTGATTTTTAAAATATTTTTATTTATTTTGTGTAAATTTTTGGAAAGCATAAAGTATACGGTTTTTATTATTGAAATTTGAGTAATAATTTAGTACAATCAAATATTGTAAAGGTTCGTCTGTTAGAGAGCGGTTTGTCACATCCTCTATGGAGAGGAGTGACGTTTATGGATTTAATATGTTTTCTATTAATACTAATCGTATTTTACGGAATAATTAATAACATAAAAAAATAACCACTCTCTCAGCTAAAAGTTAGTGGTTATTTGTTAACTATCTTTTGGGCAAACCGTTCTTAAAACGGTTGAACCTTTACTATAATTATTATACAATCTAAATACATAAAATGTCAACTGCTATAATTCAATTAGCAATATTAAATTGGCATGCATGAGTTATTGTTTTTTCGCTGTAGGTGAAAAAGAAACATAGAATCTATCTTAGTTTTATAATAAGAAAGATTATCGCGAGGTATAGGGTAATTCAGTATGCAGCCGAGTGGGTGCTATACGGCAGATGATTGTGAACCATGTCAGGCGGGGAACCGAGCAGCATTAAGCAATATGTTCTGTGCGATATAGTTAATTCATTCGGTTGCATAGTGGGTTACGTATCTTAAAAGATATTACTTTTTAAGTTAAGTGAGGTCGGTAAATTGTATCAGGCACTATACCGCAAATGGCGCCCAAAAATTTTTGACGATGTAATTGGACAAGACCATGTTGTTAAAACTTTAAAAAGCGAAGTAATATCAGGTAGAATTTCTCATGCTTATCTTTTCACAGGTTCACGGGGGACAGGTAAAACTTCGTGTGCGAAAATTTTGGCAAAAGCAGTAAATTGTTTGAGCCCTGTTGGTGGGAATCTTTGCCTTAAATGCGATATTTGTCAGAGCGCGGAAATTGAAAATATGCTCGATATTATTGAAATTGATGCCGCGAGCAATAACGGTGTTGAAAATATAAGATCCATGCGTGAAGAAGTGATTTTTTCACCAGCTAAATGCAAATATAGGGTATATATTATAGATGAGGTTCATATGCTCTCGAGCGGTGCTTTTAACGCATTTTTAAAAGTATTAGAAGAACCTCCCGCGCATGCCATTTTTATTCTTGCAACAACAGAAGCTCATAAACTTCCAGCAACCATAATCTCAAGATGTCAAAGATTCGATTTTCACAGAATTTCTCAAGAAGATATTTTTAAAAGAATTGAATATATTTGCAATAAAGAAAACATTAAAATTGAAGATGATGCCGCACATTTTATTGCTCAATCGGCAGACGGCGCGATGAGAGACGCTCTTTCTCTTTTGGATCAATGCGCAAATGCATGCCAAAATAACATTGATGAAAAATCCGCTAAAAAAATTTTAGGTATAACAGGAACTGAGTATGTTTTTAGTGTAATTAATTTTGTAAGTATCGGTAACTCTGTAAAGTGTTTGGAGTTAATTGACAAAATTCATCGTGAATCCAAAAATATGTTGAAATTTTGCGAAGAAATAATGGAATGTTTCAGAAGTTTTATGATATATAAAATTACGGGTGAGGCATTTGACTCAGAATTTAAAAATATAGATTTAAATAAAATGAATCTTGATGGTATTTTATCTGCGCTTGATATTTTTCAGGAATCCTATAGGAATATGAACAGCGGTTCTAACCAAAAACTTGAAATGGAAACTGCGCTTGTAAAGCTGTGTATTAAATTTGGCGGCAATAAAATGGACCGCGAACCGTCTGCAGATTCTGCTGAAAATGATTTTTTAAAAAAATCAAAAAAAATAATTCCGGCCAAAAAACCGGAACTAGTACCGGAAACCCCTCTACTACAGAGTGGCAACAAAAATCTTCTTTCTGAATGGGCGAAAATACTCGAAGTACTAAAAAATGAGAAAAATTTAAAATCTCTTTACATATCTTTAAGGGAATCGAGCGCTTATGAAAGCGGGAATTATATTTTGATAGATTCCACAAACTCTTTGGCTTTTGAGCTTTTGCGGCGCAGAGAATACAGAAGTGCCATTAAAAAAATAATAAACGACATTATGGGTAAACAGTACAACCTGGGGCCATACGTTAAAAAAAATGAGAGCCAAAATGATTCCGAAGAAAAATGTGACCCTTTTGACGAATTAGTAATGAATGCCCAGAATAGCGGAATAAATGTTAATTTAAATTAGGAGGTAAAATTAATGAAAGTAAGATTACCGCAAAGCGGCGGAGCCGGAATAAACGATATACAAAAGCTTGCAAAACAGGCGCAGCAGGCTCAGGAGGAAATGGAGAAGGCGACCGCAGAACTCGAAGAAAAAGAGTATGAAGCAACTTCAGGGGGCGAAGCTGTTAAAGTAATAGTAAATGGCAAGCTAGAAATTCTAAAAATAGACATAAAACCAGAGGTTGTGGATCCTAAAGAAACTGACATGCTTTCAGATATAATAATAGCTGCCGCGAACGAGGCAATTAAAAAAGCAAATGTAGAAAAAGAAGCTGTAATGCAGAGCATTTCCGGCAAAATGAACCTTCCGGGGATGTTTTAATATGAGTAAATATTATCTTCCTCCGCTTGAAAAACTAACTGACAATTTTGAAAAGCTCCCTAGCATTGGCAGGAAAACAGCCGGACGGCTTGCCTATTCGGTTTTAAAAATGCCGAAAGAAAAAGCGGAAGAATTTGCAAAAGCCATAATAGAAGCGCGAGAAAACATTCACTACTGTAAAAATTGTTGCAATTTTACAGATAAGGAAATGTGCGATATCTGCACCGATAATTCGCGCGATAAATCAATAATATGTGTGGTTGAGGAGCCGCAGGACGTTTCCGCTATTGAACGCACGCAGGAATTTCATTCGCTTTACCATGTTCTTCATGGAGTAATTTCGCCTCTAAACGGCGTGGGGCCGGATGAAATACGCATAAAAGAGCTTCTTAACCGCATAAAAAGAGATGAAATAAACGAAGTAATCATGGCAACAAATCCGACTGTTGAAGGCGAAGCAACAGCTATGTACACTTCAAAACTTTTAAAGCCGCTTGGTATAAAAGTTACAAGGCTCGCTTACGGCGTGCCTGTTGGTGCTTCACTTGAATACGCCGATGAAGTCACCCTTTCTCGCGCACTTTTTGGAAGGATGGAAATTATTTAGCATTAGAAATTTTTACTGAAACACTGGTTATTTACTTTTTTAGGTGATACAATCCTAAAAACTAACATTTTTACCTAAGCAAAAAGGGAGTTAAATTATATGCCTGAAAACAAGAAATTTTATATCACCACACCGATATATTTTCCATCGGGTCAACCACATTTAGGACATAGTTATTGCACAGTTGCTGCGGATGTAGTTGCGAGATTTAAACGTATGCAAGGCTATGATGTAATGTTTTTGACCGGAATGGATGAACATGGCCAGAAAATCGAGCTGAATGCAGCGAAAGAAAATAAATCTCCGAAAGAATATGTGGACAAAATTGTCGAGAGCTTTAAGGATTTATGGTCTACGTTAAACATAACTTACGATAAATTTATAAGAACAACTTACCCTTATCATGAAAAAGCAGTTCAGAAAATTTTCAGAACTCTTTATGATAAAGGCGAGATTTACAAAGGCAAATATAAAGGATGGTACTGTACCCCGTGTGAGGCATTTTTTACTGATACACAGCTTAAAGACGGGAAATGTCCTGATTGTGGACGTGAAGTTAAATGGGCGGAAGAGGAAGCTTACTTTTTTAAACTTTCTAAGTATGCTGATAAAATTTTGCAGTATTACAAAGATCATCCGGGGTTTATTCAGCCTGAAAGTAGAAAAAATGAGATGATCCAATTCATTGAAAACGGTCTTGATGATTTATGCGTAAGCAGAACAAGTTTTAGCTGGGGCGTACCGGTAGATTTTGACAAAAATCACATTGTATATGTCTGGCTTGATGCTCTTACAAATTACATAACAGCTCAGGGGTATGACTCCGACGATGATTCTGATTATAAAAAATACTGGCCTGCGGATGTTCATTTTGTGGGTAAGGAAATTATTAGATTCCATGTTGTTATTTGGCCTGCGATTCTTATGGCTCTGGGAATATCACTGCCTAAACAAGTTTATGGTCACGGCTGGATTCTTTTCGGCGATGGAAGTAAAATGTCTAAATCTAAAGGCAATGTTGTAGACCCGAAAATTCTTTGCAAGCGTTATGGTGTGGATGCAATAAGATATTTTCTAATGCGCGAAATTCCTTTTGGCGCAGACGGTGTGTTTACGAATGAAGCACTTATTAAAAGAATTAATTTTGATTTAGCAAACGACCTTGGAAACCTTCTTTCAAGAACAATCGCTATGATAGATAAATATTTCGGAGGTACTATTCCGAGCGGTCAAAAACCCGGAAACCTTGACACTGAACTTATCAGCACCGCGGTTAATTTAATAAAAGAATACGAACTTAAAATGAACGGATACAGGTTTTCGTCAGCTCTTAGTGATGTTTGGCTGCTTATTTCGCGCTGCAATAAGTATATTGATGAAACCATGCCCTGGCAACTTGGTAAAGATAAAAGCCAGTACGACAGGCTTGCTGCAGTTCTTTATAATCTTTGCGAAGTTTTAAGAATAGTTTCAATTTTAATTTCACCTGTAATGCCTGAAACTGCCAAAAAAATTCAAACTCAAATTGGAGCCGAAAAATCGGTTTGCACTTGGCAAATGGCTGCTCAGTGGGGAATGCTTCCTGAAAATTTAACAGTAAAAAAAGGTGAAGCACTTTTCCCAAGAATAGACGTGGAGGAAGAGATAAAAGAGCTTGAAAGTTTATTAGAAATAAAGCAAGAAGTTAAGGAAGAGGAATCGGAAGAAAATATAGTAAAGCTCATTGATATAGAAGATTTCGCAAAGGTACAGCTTATAGTTGCGAAAATCAAAAAATGCGAACCTGTTCCTAAAGCCAAAAAGCTTTTGAAGCTTTTACTTGATGACGGCGTTGGCGACAGAATAGTCGTTTCGGGAATTGCGCCATACTACACGCCGGAAGAGCTTACTGGCAGAAACGTAATTTTGGTTTCGAATTTAAAACCAGCTAAGCTTTGCGGAGTTGAAAGCTATGGCATGATTTTAGCCGCTGAATGTCCGGAGAACCAAGTTAAGGTTATTTTTGTAGATGATATGACCCCAGGAAGCAAAATTAGATAAATTTGCGTTCCGTTTTAAAACAAATTCGGGTAACAGAGGAAGTTTATTGATGAACTTAATATTCGATACCCATGCGCATTACGATGATTCGGCTTTTGATAACGACAGAGAAGAGCTTTTATCAAAACTTCCGAGTGAAGATGTTTTTGCTGTTATTAATGCCGGAGCAGATATTGAATCGTCTCATAAATCTATAGAACTTTCTGAAAAATATGATTATATTTATGCAGCTGTTGGTATTCACCCCGAAAATGTAGATAAAATTGCTCACGAAAATTTTGTAGACGAACTTGAAAAATTAATTTTAAATAATAAAAAAGTGGTAGCAGTCGGAGAAATCGGACTTGATTATCATTATAATTCCGAAAATAAAGATGCTCGAAAATCAGTTTTTGAAAATCAAATTAAGCTTGCTTTAAAGCACAACCTTCCAATTATGGTTCATGATAGAGAAGCACATAATGATATACTTACAATTTTAAAAAAATATATGCCAAAGGGCGTTGTTCATTGCTTTTCGGGCGACTTGGAAATGGCGGAAGAGGTAATTAATCTTGGAATGCATATTGGAATCGGCGGAATTGTAACATTTAAAAACGCAAAAAACATAGTAGAGATTGTAAAAAACATCTCGCTGTTGTCCATAGTTCTTGAAACAGATGCACCTTACTTAGCCCCTGCCCCTTTTCGCGGCAAAAGATGTGATTCCGCGCAAATTAAGTATACAGCTGAAAAAATAGCTGAAATAAAGGGCATGCCAACGTCGGAAGTTTTGAAAGTAACTCAAAAAAATGCTGTGAAATTGTTTGGAGTATTTACGAAATAATATTTTTAGCGCTTCTCGAATTGTGTGGAGTTGAATAATTTTATGAGAATAGGTCACGGATATGATGTACATAAACTTGTAATTGGCAGAAAGCTGATTTTAGGCGGA
>JAEWWM010000080.1 GCA_023458915.1 Bacillota bacterium | reverse complement strand
GCATTATTCATAGTCCAAGTACCGATCGGAACCAAAACATTTTCCCAAAACCATAGAAGTCCTTCGCCGATAGCAATTGAAAAAGGTGCTAAAGCTTTCCATAATTCATTTAAAGCAGTGTTTATTTTTGAATAATCAACTTGCGAAAGGCCACTAGTTAAAGCATCAATAAACCTAGGTAATCCTTCGCCGAAAACCCATGATCCAACAGGGACTAAGAAGGAATTATAAAAATCAACAAGTCCTTGCCAAGCAAAACTTCCCAGACGATCCAGTTCCACTCCAAGCCTTGAAAAAGCCTGTGTTGTTGGTTCTAAAGCCACACCGATGTTATTAAAGAAAGCCATTATGTTTTGATAAATCTCATTTATTCGATTATCAACGGAATCCATTAAATTATCGTAGCCTGTCAAGTCAGGAACAGCGAAATTACTTGCTCCGGAGCCGCTCCCGGAACCACCCGAAGTATCTTTAGGTTCAGTTAAAATATGAAGCTCGTCAAAGCTCATAACTTGCTTTTTAAACTCTTTTGCTTTTGCAGACGCTTTTCCTATAGAATTTCCGAGATTATCTGTTTCACTCACGGCTGAACTAAATCCCGTGCTGATAGCTTTGTAATCGGGAGCTTTATATCCTAAAAGCGCGGCTAAACTTCCAATTAGCGTGGTTAAAGCTCTTGAAAAAGCAATGATGTAGGGAAGAACTGCACCTAAAACAGGCATAAACACGCTTCCGATTGCTCTGCCAAGCTGAGATATTTGCTCTTGCAGGATTTTCACTAATTGCGCCGGTTCGTTGATAGTTCTAGCGAAATCGCCCTGCAAATTTTTTGTTTGATTTAAAACCGTTATGTACCTAAGGTGCATTTTTTCAGTTTCGCTCATGTCACGGACGGATTTTTCTATGCCTAAGTTCATTGCGGTTTGCTTGAGTGCATTTTCAGTTGTAATAATTCCTAAACGCCTTAGTGGCTCTGTCTCACCAACAAGACCTGCTTGAAGTTTAGTTGTAGCGTCTGAAACTGAAATGTTGTAAAAGGACGCTAAATCATTAGCAAGTTTCGTAAAATTTTCAGAAAGAACATAAGCATTTTGGCTTGTCATGCCCATTGAACGCGATATTTGATAAAATGTACCCATAGTTTTAACAAGATTTGATGGATCCATTCCAAAAGCCGCGGACATTTTATCAACAAAAGCTCCGGCCTGATAAACATTTTCACCAAGTGACACGTTAAATAGGTTCATGTTTTCGGTAAACGTCATTGCGTTCGTTAGTGCATTTGAAAACGCTTGGCTGATTTCATTAATTGCCCGAACTAAAAGGTATGTCCTTAAATTTCTAAGAACTCTATCAAATGTGCTAAATTCTCTTGAAGCCGCCTTTGAGGATTGACCCGCTTTTTCCACATCTTTTGCTGTTTGCTTGGTTGGGCCTGCTAGCTTTTTAAGTATTTCTTTAAGCCTATTTAATTCATTAATAAGTTCCTTTATTTTTTCCGAACTTGCTTTTATTTTTGTATCAAACCCATTCATATCGGCTATTTCAGGACTAAATCCTTTTGAAAGAGTTGCGTAATCTTGAGTTAAATTTGTATATAACTGCTTTTGCTGCTCAAGTTCGATATTTACTTCCCGAAGCTTTGTAGCTACCGAATTAAACTGCATTTGAGCCGAAACTGACATATTTTCAAAAGCCGGATTTAAACTTTGTATATACGATTCTGTTTCTTTAATAGCTTCATTTATTTGAGATGTGTCGATCTCAGGAAATGATGTGCGCTGAAGCGCGTCGATTTCAGTCTGAATATCTCTTTCAGCATAAATGTCATTCATAGGTGCTGAAATTCTTGGAGTTTGCACATCATTTGCGGAAAAAGTTTGATTATATTTTAAATTCGCTCTTTCCACAGCTTCGCTCAAGCTTTTTTGCGCTTCTTCGCTCCATTGTGTGCTTTCAGCTAATTTCCTTTCAGTTTCCGCAAGCTTTTCTTTTTGTTCGGTAAGCTTCCCCGTTTTAAGAGCGTAATTTTCTGTATCGTAAGCAGCTTTGGCAAGTGCGGACTGAGTTTTCGCACCTGCTATGTCGATTTGAGATTGATATTTGGCAAGCTCTGCTGATAGCTTAGACGCACCTTTTGTGTTCATCATAGCGTTTGCAACGTTTGTGAGTTTATCGGCAGTAATATCTAATCCTGAAGATGACTGCTTTATCACCTCAAGTTCATTTTTAAGCGAAGTTAAACCTGTTTTACTATCGAATTTTTTAAGAGCCGTTGCTACAGCGTTTATTCCGCTTGCTAAATCTTTATACTTATTTCCTGCGTTATTTGGAAAATCTCTAAGTGAATTATTAAACTCATTCATTCTAGGAATTGTGGAAATTAGCCTGCTCTGATACTCCGCAAGCTTATTTATTATTCTATCGAGCGCATTTACTGCTTTATCTGCACTACCGGTTATTTCTAAGTTCAAGTCATTTGCCAAGATTTTCACCTCTTACTTTTTAAAAATAGAAGTGAAAAAAGAACCGCGTAAATTCACGGTTCTCCCTTGGAACTCATATTTCTTTTCTCACTTATGATTTAACATTTTATCTATTTCTTTTGAGCGCTCTCTTATTAATTCTTCACTACTTTTAATGTTTTCGTTGCCGCTTTCTGAAATATCAAAAGGTTTAGACGGATACCGAGCATTTTTTGATAACACCGAAGCTACTGCATTTTGGATATACACTCCTTGAAGCCACGCTTTAAAATTTGTTTTTATTTTCCACTGCTCAGCTTGATCTTTGAGTTTCATCTCATAAACTTTTGAGTAAATTTCAAGCAGGTAGGGATCTTCATACCAAAACTCATTTACGCTTAACCCTATATATAGTGCTTTAGGGAGTAATTCGCTCCACCAATAGCGTATTAATTTTCTTAAATCTATTGTTTCTTGGGCTTCACTGTTTCTGATACTAAAAAACTTTTATTATCACCTGAAATATTACCTTCATGAGTTAAAACTTCTGTGAATCTTTCGGCAAGAATGGGATAGATATTTGAAACGCCCCATTCGTCAACTGCTTCATCTGATATTTTCTTAGTAAGATTATAATTTATGCCTTTATGATGCTTTAAAAGCCCGACATAAAACAGATTATCAATAGACGTAAATATTTTTTCTTGCATACTCTGAATGCTTCCGCCGAGAGCTTCAAACTGTCTGACACTATCGCGAGTGTACTCTAAAGTGTATTCTCTGTCGCCGACTGATACTTTAAATTCTGACATTTTTTATTCCTCCAAATTTATTCAATTATAGTCGATGTATCTGTGATGTGTTCATGATTTTCAACTGAAAAAGATATGCCAATTTTAACTGCATTTCCGGCTGAAATTTCTTTCTTCCAAATTGCTCCGGTTCCTGTAAATTTCTCGCCTGAACCGTCTTGATAGACAATCAGGTAATCTTTAGATACTGTCAAACTGATTTTCGTTACTAGATTTTCATAAGCCGTTTTTAAATAATTTGCTTCAAATTCATATGCTGGCGTATCGGGCCTATCTGAAATATACTGCTTTACCGGGCTTTCAAGATTTGTAACGTCAATTGTACCGGGTGCTGCTCCAGTTGCCGGCGCCGATGTAATGGAAATTAGTTTTGTATACTTATCATCCGTTCCTTTTACACAAAGTAGGGTACCTACGTCTGAAATTGCTACTAACATAATAACTTCCTCCAATTTTTTATTTTTAAATTATCAACTGTAAATTAGTAGTCTGTCCTCGTCAATTTTGCAAAAGTATCGCATTGTATACCTGTAAATGTCTTTGTCCGCATTCACAAGCGGGTTTGCAAATAATCTTTTCATATGATAATAGTTTTCCATCACCTCGCTTACTTCTTTTGAAATTGCTTTCGCCTGGCTTTCTTTAGTACCGCCAATTGTGAAAATATCTATTTGAAACGCTAAGTTTGATTTCCTTTGTGTGTAATCAAGATTATGTTCAAACTCGGAATTATCTATCTCATAAAAAGTTATGGTGGGGAAGGAGGAGGCTACAGGCTGAAAATCTTTACAGACTTTTGCGTTTGGAAACTGAGTTTCTACTCTTTGTTTTAAGGAATTAAATATTTGATTTTGAATATCAACCATTTACTATCACCTGAATTTTTTCTGAGGCTTCTTTCTTCAAATATTCCGCGGTTTGATATACAAACGCATTTGCTGATTGGCCTTTTGTCCACCTATATCTATTTTGATTTTCGTCATAATACCACCAGCCTTGTTCGCCGTGATTATCTACGTCATACTTCCAGCTTTCTGCGTTTGGATGAGGCGAATTTGCTCCGACTATTCCTGTGCCGAACTCAACAAAAATTCCATAATCTGAACCAACTCTTATAATCCCTTTATTACCGGCTTCATCATATTCCCAAGAGATACTGTTTTTTAGATTCCCTGTGTTTTCTCGAACTATAGAAATCATATACTCATAGCCTTTTTTGGTAAGCTCCAAAACTTCAGTTTTAAAAGTATCATCAATTTTATTTCTGTAATTAATCAGGTTATTTATTGCTGTATTTACGGAGCTTATGTTAAAAGCATCAATTTTCACTGTGGCTCACCGGTTACTTTTTTAATAAAAGCTACATTTTGATTTCCAAGGTTAATTGTTTTGATAACTATGTAATTGTTGTTCATTGGATGTTGTGGGTCAGCTTCATTTAAAACCCCATTAGGCTCTATGCCAAGCCATACGGCATTATATTGAGAAATAACTGTTTTCTTTGAATCAAACGGCGTGTACGTAATTTTTAAAATATGCTCTAAATCCTCGCCAAACATCTGCTGTTCGGTTTTATCTGTAATGGGTTTTGCGTTTAAGCTCAGCACGATTGGGGTTTCATAAGCCTTTGCATATTCGCCGGTTGGATTGCCATTTTGATCTAGAATCGGAATAGAGGGTAGTCTTTTGGCTACATAAAGTTTTGTTTTATCTTTTTTAAAGCTTCTCACTTTATTATCATCCCCAGAGGCACAACCGAATTTAGCATACTATCGGGAATATGAGCGTTTTCATAGCCTCGATTAATTCCATTTTCAGAGTGTGTTTTTTCGCCCTCAGCGCCGAGTTTGTTATATAAAAACACAGCTATTTCAATTTGAAGCGAGAAATATTGACTTTCAAGTGGAAGCTCAGTAGGTGTGCGTCTTCTTTGTTTTATGGCATCTTCAGCTTGGGCAAGCAGTTCTTGAAGTAATCCGTCGTTATTTTCATCCGGGATTAATATTTTAAGCCTTTCAAGCTGCGTCATAATATACCTCGCTTCTAGTTTTTAAGTTTAGTTAGTTAACCTTCATAACAAAGCATTCATCCATGCGTTCAAAAGACGGTAACACAATTTCAGATGCAATTGTTTCAGTTCTAAGCGGCACTTCATTTGGTCTTGATACCGTAACAGCTATGCCCGTATTAACTATTGAAACCTGCATTCCCGACTGCATTCCTGTTCTTTCTTCGGGAGTTGTTCCGAACCAAGTTGAACCTAAAAATCCTTCAGGAAGAAGCGCGCACATGTCGTCAGGATAAAAGCTTGAGGCTGTGCCGTTTTCAGCTTTAAATTTTTTGGTGTAAACAATGATTGAAACTCCCAATTGTTCTTTCAAAAACGCTTTTAAAATGCCATCGGTCATAAAGATGTTTGCGGTTATATTTTGAGCAAGTATGCCTGACTTAATTTTTTCATTTTTAAGTAAATAATTAAAAGTTTTTCTCGACATTACTGCAATACTTGGTCTAACCCCTGTGTTTTCTTCAATTTTATCCTGCGCGTTTTTAATGTCTGTCATTGGGTCTGAGTTTGCAGTATCGCTCCATTTGGCGGTTCCGGTTAGTGCTAAAT
>JAEWWM010000079.1 GCA_023458915.1 Bacillota bacterium | reverse complement strand
CTGAGCGACAGTATGTTTTTTTCCCGAATGCCTAATTTTTTAATCGCCTGTTTCATGTAAATACCGTCAAGCCAGTTGGAGTCGTCATCGCTGTCGCCAATTTGGTCCATAACGTATATGGTATCGCCATTACTGTCAGAAAATACAGGTTCATTAAGGGAAATAGGCTCTACTATGGACTCGAGCGCTAAAACAACGGTTTCTTTACTAAGCCCCATTTCGGAAGCAATTTCTTCAATAGTTGGTTCTTTATTTTTTCTGCTCAGTAGTTGCTCTTTTACCTGCATTGCTCGGTAGGCTATGTCTCGCATAGACCTACTCACTCTTATAGAATTATTATCACGCAGGTGGCGGCGGATTTCCCCGATTATCATAGGTACAGCATAAGTTGAAAATCTTACGTTTTGTGATATGTCAAAATTATCAATTGATTTTATAAGCCCGATGCATCCAACTTGAAATAAGTCATCTAGCGTTTCACCGCGCCCGGTGAAACGCTGGATAACACTAAGTACAAGGCGTAAATTTCCGTTTATAAGTTCTTCCCGCGCTTTTTCATCGCCTATTTTCGAAAGTTTTAAAAGCCGCATTTTTTCTTTTTCAGGAAGAACTTTGAGCTGTGATGTATTCAGTCCACAAATTTTCACTTTATTATACTGCAAATTTTTATCCTCCACCCAATAATTTCCATAGTTATAAATTCATTATTGGCAAAGAAGAATAATTTAATTCACTTGCAGAGAATTAAATATAGAGAGTTTAATCCTTTTTTTGTTTTTAATTGCATATGTTTCTATAGTAAGGAACTATTTAGATGTGAGGTGAAATAGGGCAACTGCGCTTTAAAACAGTTTGCCTTTTTTGATGCTAAAATTTAAAAAAATACTTTCTTTCTTATTTTGCATGATTTTTATATGGGGAATATTTATTCCGAATACTTATGGCGAAGGATTTAAAATTTCCGCTAAATCTGCAATTTTAATATGCGCGGATTCCGGAAGCGTGCTTTGGACGAAAAATGAAAAAGAAATGCTCCCAATGGCAAGCACAACCAAAATAATGACTGCGCTTTTAACTTTGGAAGCTATGCGCGCTTGTGAAAATAAAGAAGTTGAAATTACTAATGAAATGGTAAGAATTGAAGGCACATCAATGGGTTTAATGCCGGGGGATGTTGTAGATTTAGAGGCGCTTTCGAAAGGGATGCTCCTTTGTTCAGGCAATGACGCCGCAAACGCGGCCGCAATAGCAGTTTCAGATAATACTGAAAAATTCATAAATCTTATGAATGAAAAAGCCAGGTTAATTGGCATGAAAAATACAAAATTTTCAACTCCATCAGGGCTTGATAAAGATAATCACCATTCAACTGCTGAAGATATGGCAATTCTCGGAGCATATGCTATGGAAAACGAAGACTTTGCGAAAATAGTATCCCAAAAAAGCATGAAAGTTGCGTTTGTAAACCCGGGAAAAACCGTGAACATAAAAAATCACAATAAGCTTTTGCGGCTGTACGAAGGGTGCATTGGAATAAAAACCGGATTTACCAAATCCGCCGGGAGATGCCTGGTTTCTTGCGCACAAAGAAATGGAGTTAAATTAGTGTGCGTAACTTTGAATGCGCCGAGCGATTGGGATGACCATACAAAGCTTTATAATTTCGGATTTGAAAATACAGTTTTGAAAAATTTTGACGATAAAAATTTTAAAGTTTCGATCCCATTGAAAGGCAAAAATCGCGGCAATATTGAAGCTGAAGGAATTTCGGATTTTTCGCTGAGTTTTAAAAAAGGCGATGAGGATAAAGTTAAAAGAGAAGTAGAAGTCCCACAAGTATGTAAAATGCCTGTTGAAAAAGGACAAATCGTAGGAAAAGTGGTATACTATCTGGACGGTAAAGCTATCGGGAAAAATGATTTGGTATCAATCACAGAGGTAAAAGACAAAAAATTCGCAAAAAAAGGTTTTTTTAAATCTATCGGAGATTTCTTCAAAAGGCTGTTTGGTAAAAAATAAATTTGCACGCAAAAGGAGAAAATAATTTTAAAAATGGACGAAAAAGAAAAAATAAGGCTTCAGAAGTATCTTTCTGATCACGCCGTTGCTTCTAGGAGAAAATCGGAACAGCTGATTTCAGAAGGAAGAGTTAAAGTAAACGGAAAAGTTGCTTCTATCGGCGAAAAAATAAACCCCAAGCAGGATAAAATCACTGTCGATAACAAAAAAATCGAATTTAAACCGAGAGATAGATATTATATAATGCTCCATAAACCTAGGGGTTTTGTGACAACAATGAGCGACGAAAAAGGCAGAAAATGCGTCGCAGATTTAGTAAAAGATGTGCCCGAAAGAGTATACCCTGTTGGGCGACTGGATAAAGACTCCGAGGGGCTTTTAATCATGACAAACGATGGAGATTTCGCAAATAAACTAATTCACCCATCAAAAAATATATGGAAAACTTACCGTGTTACAGTGCGCCCCAGCATTACGGAAAAACAATTAACAGAACTTTGTTTAAGCATAGAAATTGATGGAAAATCCACAGAGCCCGCAAGAGTAAATGTTTTAGTTCAAGAGCGCGGACGAGTGGTTTTAGAAATTTCAATCAAAGAGGGAAGAAATCGTCAAATCCGTAAAATGTGCGAATCCGTAAATTTAGAAATCGCACGCCTTAAAAGAATTTCAATCGGCAGCTTAAAACTCGGCATGCTAAAATCCGGTAAATGGCGAAACTTAACTACTGAAGAAATAAAAATATTTACAAAATAATTTTTCACCCTCGCTCTGAAATTTTATAACGAGGGTTGCTTTAACA
>JAEWWM010000078.1 GCA_023458915.1 Bacillota bacterium | reverse complement strand
CAGGACTTAATTAAAGGAATCCCCACTTGCATGGTAATAGACTCCGAAAATAATGAAACAAAAAGATTTCTCGTTAATGAATTTTCAAGCCCGCTTATAAGATTTTACTATGGGGTAGATATGCTTGGGAGCGAAATCGGAGCCGCTGCGAAAAATGTTATGGGCATAGCAGCGGGTGTGCTCGATGGTATGAAGTATCAGTCGCTTAAGGGTGCGCTCATGGCAAGAGGTACGCGGGAAATTTCATGCCTTATAAAAGCCATGGGCGGTAATGAAATGTCAGCTTATGGCCTTGCTCACCTTGGAGATTATGAAGCAACACTTTTTTCTGAGCATAGTAATAATCGTAAGTTCGGTGAATTATTAGTAACGAATAAAACTTATGATAAACTTGCAGAAGGCGTGGCAACTTCACAAGCAATTATGGAACTTGCAAAAAAATATAATATAGATCTGCCCATATGCAAAGCAGTTAGCGATGTTGTTACTGGCATAAAATCACCTGACTCAGCTATCAAGAATCTTTTTTCCAGAAGTATAAAATCGGAGTTTTAATCACTATATAAAGGATCTATTTATAAATTTTAAAAAGCAAACATTCATCACTACATAATTGATGAGTATTTTTAATCAGCTGAATTATCTCAATTGTTTCGTTCATTTCTTTAACTGCTTTATTAATTTTATCACTTTGCTCATTCAAAATATTAATCAATTGAATAGCACGATCTTTGACAGGTTTATCAGTACCTTTATCTTCCTTAAAAGCTTTATACACTGATCCATCTTTATTCAATAAATTCGTAAAAGTTTTCCCGTTCTTGCATTTTCTTTCATTTTCAATGCAATTCTGAACTTTCTTTTCAAAAACGCGATAGATAACGCGCACAGCAACGCGGACGGTTTTACTACAAGCCTTAACAGCAAATTCATAGGTATCCAATTTATTAGCATTATATTTTTCGGTATATTCTTTGATCTTTACAGAGTATTTATTGGCTTCTGCAGCTTCTTTTTTTAATTTATCTAAAGATTCTTCAGCATATTTCTTATTTTCATGCGCACTCTTAGCACTAAAAAAGTCACCCTTTATTTCGTTATCCCATTTATCATTTTGAAGTTTTTCTATAAGTATTTTGACTTTTTCATTGTACAATTTGGTTTTGTCAGTAACTTCTTTTGTTTTTTCGGCAATTTTCTGAGTGAATTCTTTTTCTATGTGTGGGGCACGATTTTTACTAGAAGTAACTCTTTCCAAAGCATCTCTAGCGGATTGAATTTTTTCTGTAGCGCTATCAATGGCACAAATGCTGTCTTTTGTAGCTTTACAGAAATTAATCCACGTTCCGGGCAACTTGTCTAACAATGCTTCTTCTGATAATTTATTTAAATCTTCTGTAGTTTCGGTTGTGCTACTACTGCTTTCATTACCATTTCCTGCATTTACCTGCACTCTCATTTGTCCAAAAATTGAAAATCCTAACAATAACATAGCTACTGCCATTACTTTACTTTTAAATAAATTCTTTCTCATAAAAATTTTAGTCCCCTTTTGTAAATATATTCTTTGCATATGCGCACTTATTTTACCATGATGCTTTTCAAAAATGCTGCTATTTATTGTCTGCTACATCATTTTCTCGTTTTAATATATTTTATTTATCTAACGTTGAAAAATTTTTTATGAGTTTTTATTTAAATAAATTTAAAAAACTTATTTTTTATTAGTTTTAATAATTTTGCTTATTTTTTTTATTTCTTTTTTCAAATAATTAATTTTTTCATGCAGAAGTTTTAGTAAATTAATAGCACGCCCTCTAACAATTTCGTCACCTCCCTTCTTAACAATGCAACATTTAACAGTTTCGTCAGATCCCTCTATAAATTTTGTATACGCTTTTCCGCCTTCACACCAAGAGTCTACAAAACCTTTTATCCAGCCAGAGTGAGAATCCATAGAGAGAAGATACTTTTCTCTAATCTCATTGCCATCGTCACAGGCGGCATCCCAAGCTTTTTTCCCAACGACAAGTTCGTCTTCTTTGTTAAAATTCCAGGGGTCTTCTATTGACACAAACTTCTTAATATCTAATCCTTTTGCGGTTTCAATAAGATTTTCCCGAAGTTCAGCAAATTTTGACCACTTTTCCGGTAACTTTGCTAATAATTCTTCTTCTGATAATTCATTTAAATCTAAATTTTCTTGTTCTGTGGTTGTACTGCTACTGCTGCTACTGCTACTGCTACCTTTTGGCCACATTGCTGTTGCTCTTGTTTGCCCAAAAACTGAAAATCCTAATACTGA
Source organism: Bacillota bacterium (assembly GCA_023458915.1). Taxonomy (GTDB): domain Bacteria; phylum Bacillota; class Clostridia; order Oscillospirales; family Acutalibacteraceae; genus UMGS1491. The sequence continues at coordinate 2,335 of JAEWWM010000078.1, read as the reverse complement.
TAACATAGCTGCTGCTATTATTTTGCTTTTGAATAAATTTTTTTTCATAAAAATTTTTAATACCTTTCTCTACATAATACAAATATAATATAAATATTTATTGCATTACAGTACTTTAATTCTATTATAATATAATACTTTTAAAAATTCTAAATATTTTTTACTTACATAACATTTTCTCGTTTTCATATATTTTATTTATCATTTGTTGAAAAATTTTTATGATTCAATAAGTAACCCCCTCCAAAATTGTCGGAGGGGGTTAAAAGCTGTGCGAATTTTTGGCATCATCTTGTCATGCTTGCTTTACCTGGGAATTCTATAATACTTGGCGGTCTGTCGTCCACACTAAGCTTAAAGCAAAGAAGCATTTTAATTGTATTTTCTCTGATGGATTCAATCATTGCGTCAAACATATCAAAACCTTCTACACGGTATTCAACAAATGGATCTTTCTGGCCGTAAGCTCTAAGATTAATTCCTCGCTTGAGTTCTTCCATCGCATCGATATGTTCCATCCACTCTTCGTCCACATTACTTAAAAGCATCATTCTTTCAAGATCTCTCATGGATGATTGACCCAAAATCTCTTCATGTTTAGCATAAATTTCATGACATCTTTTTGTAATAAACTCTATGATTTCTTCTTGCGTCGTTTTCGCGAGGGTTTCGTCATCGAATTTTAAATCTTCAGGTGTAAGCACCCAATTCATGTAATAAACTTTAAGACCCTCTATATTCCAGTTTTCCCGTGGAATATCTTTGGATATATACCTTCCAACTACCGTGGCAGCAGTTTCATCAATCATTTTACTGATTTGTTCTTGCAGGTCTTCCCCATCAAGAACTTTATTACGTTGACCGTAAATTATTTCGCGCTGACGGCTAAGCACGTCGTCATACTGCAGAACATTTTTTCGAATTGCAAAGTTTCTACCCTCGATTTTGCGCTGAGCGGATTCAATTGATTTTGTGAGCATCCTGGCTTCGAGCGGAATATCTTCATCCACATTAAGTCGATCCATCAGCATTTTAACGCGGTCACCGGCGAAAAGCCGCATAAGGTCATCTTCAAGTGAGAGATAAAATCTGCTCTTACCTGGATCACCCTGACGCCCGGCTCTACCTCTGAGCTGATTATCAATCCTTCTTGTTTCGTGGCGCTCAGTACCTATAACATATAGTCCACCGCATTGCTTTACCTCTTCAGCAGCGTCCTTTATTTCCTCCTTATGTTTGTCGTAAAGTTCGATGTATTTCCTTCTGGCTTTTTGAATTTGTTCATCATTAGTTTCAGAATAGCTGTTTGCCTCACTTATAACTTCATCGCTAAATCCAAGCTTTTTCAAATCAGCTTTAGCCATGTATTCAGCGTTACCGCCAAGCATAATGTCTGTACCGCGCCCAGCCATGTTTGTGGCTATTGTGATAGCACCTTTTTTACCGGCCTGAGCTATTATCTGTGCTTCTTTTTCGTGATATTTTGCATTGAGAACTTCATGTTTAATCCCTTTAGCCTCGAGCATCACACTTAAAAGCTCGGATTTTTCAATCGAAACCGTACCCACAAGCACAGGCTGACCTTTTTTATTACTCTCTATAATATCCTCAACTATTGCTTTATACTTTGCTTTTTGAGTTTTATAAACAACATCAGGAAGATCCTTACGAATCATCGGTCTATTTGGTGGTATTTCAACGGTGTCGAGCTTGTAAATCTCTCTAAATTCTGCTTCTTCAGTCATGGCTGTGCCGGTCATACCGGAAAGTTTGTCATAAAGCCTAAAATAATTTTGAAAAGTAATAGAAGCTAAAGTTTTTGATTCTTTTTCAACTTTTACGTTTTCTTTAGCCTCAAGCGCTTGATGAAGGCCTTCGTTATATCTTCTGCCGTACATAATTCTTCCTGTGAATTCATCAACAATAAGTACTTCTCCATCTCGAACGACATAATCTGTGTCGCGCTGCATAACACCATTCGCTTTTATCGCTTGGTTTATATGATGCTGAAGGGTAATATGTTCAGGGTCAGTTAGATTTTCTACGTTAAAATGTTTTTCAGCTTTTTCAACACCTGCTTTTGTAAGAGTTGCAGTTTTTGCTTTCTCGTCAACAACATAATCATGGTCTTCAAAAAGCTCTTCGTTGTCTTCTTTTGCGTTGATTTCAGCAACTTTAAGCATTTTAAGGGTTTTTGCGAATTTATCAGCAATTGTGTACATTTCGGTAGATTTATCGCCTTCGCCAGAAATTATAAGTGGAGTTCTCGCTTCATCTATTAAAATTGAGTCAACTTCGTCTACTATAGCAAAGCTATGACCTCTTTGAACTCTTG
>JAEWWM010000077.1 GCA_023458915.1 Bacillota bacterium | reverse complement strand
GCTTCGATAGCAATTACCGCTAGTCATCATCCGTCGAACAGAAACGGTTTTAAATTTTTTACAACTGATGGTGGTCTATCTGAAAATAATATTGAAGAAATTTTGCAGTTTGCTCAAGATGCGGAGTCTTCTCTTGTTAGCAACCGCGGAAATGTAAGATCAATTAATCTTATAAATTATTATTCCGAACATTTTCAAAAATTAATAAAAGACGGAATAAATTCGGATGAAAATTACGATGAGCCGCTGAAAAATTTCAAAATAATTGTCGATGCCGGAAACGGAGCGGGCGGATTTTTCGTAAATGATGTTCTAAAACCTCTTGGCGCAAACACAGAGGGGAGCTTATTTTTGGTGCCTGATGGAAATTTCCCAAATCATGTGCCAAATCCTGAAAATGCCGAGGCTATTAAATGCATATCAGATGCTACCGTAAAAGCCGGCGCTGACCTTGGAATAATATTCGATACCGATGTTGACCGTGTGGCAGTAGTTAATAATAAAGGAGAGGCTATCGAAAAAAACAAACTTATAGCTCTTGCTTCTTTTATTGCACTTAAAAATAGTCCGGATAGTATAATCATTACGGATTCTGTCACTTCAGACTCTTTAAAAACTTTTATTGAAAAACTCGGAGGAACACAGTTTAGATATAAGCGTGGTTATCATAATGTTATAAGTATGGCAAAAAGAATAAATGAAAAAGGCGCAAACTGTCCGCTTGCTATTGAATCTTCCGGTCATGCGGCTTTTAAAGAGAATGATTTTATTGATGACGGTGCGTATCTTGCCGCTAAAATTATAATTGAGATGGTGAACCTTCAAAAAGAAAGCAAAACTTTAAATGATATAATAAAAGATTTAGTGGACGCTAAAGAGCAGATTAGTTTAAGACTTCCAATTAGCGGCGAACAAACAGAAATTTTAGCGAACAATATGTTTTTAGACCTGAAAAATTATGCGCAGTCCCGTAGAAAGTTTGACCTTGATAAAGATAATATAGAAGGCGTTAGAATTAATTTTAAGGATAAACGCCAAAATGGCTGGTTTTTACTTCGAAAAAGTATACATGACCCTGTAGTGGTTTTGTACGCAGAAAGTTATACAAGCGGTGGTATAAAATCTATTTTAAATCTTTTAAAGCCATTTTTTGAAAATTATTCAGAGCTAAATTTAAGCGAATTTGAAAAAATTTAAAAAAATGGTTTATGATCCCCTGCTTTTTTCTGTAAAATTATGTAAGGAGAAAATTTGTTGGAAGTTAAAATAGCGCACTGCGCTGATTTACATATTGGTTCGCATTGTTGGGGGACGGGTATCAAAGGCGAAATTCGCAGGCACGAGCTTAAAAATGTTTTTTTTAGGATTTTAGATATATGCAGTGCTGAAAAAGTAAATTTGCTTCTTATTGCTGGAGATTTATTTGACGATGTAAATTTATCAGACAGTGACTTGCACGATGTAAAAAACGCAATTTTAAAAGTAAATTTTAAAGTTGCGATTTCCCCAGGGAACCACGACCCGTTTACTTCTGATTCGCCATACGTTTCAAATTGGTCGGAAAATATTATAATATTTAAAAACAATAAATTAGAATGCGTAGAACTAAATGACCTTGGAGTTAGAATATGGGGGTCTGCATTTAAAGGTGCACACGAAAAAGAAAATTTACTAAAAAGTATACAAGTTAAAAATGACGATTTTATCAATATTTGCGTTATGCACGGGAATATATCAAATTTAGGAGAAGATGTTTATTGTCCTCTTCAAATTTGCGATATTGAAAAAAGTAAACTTGATTACATCGCTCTAGGGCATGTTCACAAGCGAAGCGAAATTTGTTGTGCGGGGCAAACTTATTACGCTTATGCCGGTTGCCCCGAAGGCCGAGGCTTTGATGAAACGGGCGATAAGGGTATTTATATAGGAACTATTTCAAAAGGATTTTGCAGTTTGAGTTTTAAAAAAATTTGCAAGCGCACATATGAAGTAATAAAAATTGATATTTCAAATGCTATTACAGAGAACGAAATTATAGATTTAATTTTAAAGAATTTAAAGGAGCAATTTGTTGATTCATATGCGGAAAATCTTTATAAAATAATTCTTATGGGGAACATAGAAGAAGATTGTTTTATTAATGCTTTAAAAATTGAAACAGTGCTAAGTGAAAAGCTGTTTTTTGCAAAAATTATTGACGATACTGAAACGACGATTGACCCTGACAAACTTAAATTCAGAACCGATTTTAAAAGTATATTTATTAAAAAAATGCTCTTAAAGATCGAAAATTCAAAAAATGAATATGAGAAAAAAATAAATAAAAATGCGCTTAAAATCGGTTTGAAGGCTTTTTGCGGGGATGTGAAATATTATGGTGATTAAGAAAATAGAAATCGGTGGATTTGGAAAGCTCGAAGGGTATAATTTAAATTTAAATGATGGAGTGCAGATTATTTACGGAGCTAACGAATTCGGAAAATCCACCGTTATGGAATTTTTGAAAATGATGTTTTACAGTAGACGTGGTAGCGAAAGATCAAATTTCGAAGATAAGATCTTGCGGCAAAGATATGCGCCTTGGTCGGGTGTTCCGATGAGAGGCTCGATAGAATTTGTTCACGATGAAAATTTATATAAAATTCAAAAAGAGATAAATCCTGAATCCCCAAGCCGCGACAGTATTTTGATTATTAATAAATCTAACGGCGAGACTATTAATCTTGGGAAAAAAGAAGAAGCTGGAGAATATTTTTTTGGCATAGATATTAAAAGTTTCGAAAGAAGCAGTTACATCAGAAGCACTGGAAAAACTGACTTTGAAAGCTCTAAAAATTCAAAAGATAATATAGCTGATAAAATTCTCTCGAATTTGTCTGACACAGGGGAAGTTGACGTATCTAAGAGTTTGATTACAAAAAGGCTTGGTGATGCTATCCGAGATTTAGAGTGGGCACGAGGTAACGGCGGGAAAATTTTTGAGGCGAAATCTTTAATAAACGAAATTAATAAAAAAATTTATGATTTAAAATTATTCGAAGAAAATCGCGAAAAATTAGTGCAAGAGTCTGATAAATTAAAAGCGCTCAGGAGCGAACTAAAATCTTTGCAATTAAAAGTTGAAGCTGCGGAAAAATTTTGCAAGCTTTCTAAAATAAATGAAATTATAAAATTAAATGATAAGAGAGAAAACGATATTAAAAGCCTGGGCATTCCTTATCTAAAGTCCAATGAAATCATAAAAGAGCTACTTGAATTAAAAGAGGAAACAAAAAGATACATAACTAAAGTAACGGAATTTGAAAAAATAATAAACGCGCTCGACAAAAATATAATCTCAAAAGAAGAAAAAGAGTTAGATGATAAACTTAAAGAAGCGAACCGTATTTTAAGTAAACTTAAAAGAAAAAAAACAACAATTTCAGTTTTGCAAATTTTCAATTTTTTTGCTCTGATTTCGGCTTTTTGTATTTCGTTTTTCATGAGTACATTTGTGCCTGTTTTAATCTACAGTTTGCCGTTTGCATTAACTCTTGCCAGTTGCGTATATTTTATTAAAAAAACTCGAGATAGATTAAAAATTAACTCGTCTTATATTTCCGCTTTATTTGACCTACAAAATGCTGAAAGTAAATTTATCAAAAATATTTCAAAATATCGCCCTATAAATGATTTTAGCGAAACTTCAAAAGCACTTGATAGTTTTATTTCTTTGAGTTCTGAAATAAAAAGTTTTGAAGAAAAAATAAAATATGAAGCTGATGCGCTTGGATTTAATAATCCGGATTTGGATTTTTTAAAAAAATATGCCAAAAAATTGCGTGTAAATAACGAAGAAGCGGAGTATAGTCCATCTGAAATTAAAAAATTCAGAGAAAGAATAGAGTTTTTAAAAAATTTAAATTTAGAAGAAAAATACATCGAAATCCAAAAAAATATGAAAACTCCGTTTGACAGCGTCGAAAATCTTATCAAAAAACTAACTGAACAAAAAAATAAACTTTCTGATATGGAGACATACCTTGAAAGTTTAAAAATAGCTTCGATTGCGATTGAAGAGGTTTCGGATGAACTCCGTAAAAATTTTAGTCCTAAACTCAGCTCAAGGGTTTCGGAAATTTTCTCGTGCTTAACAGGCGGGAAATATGCTAAATTGCATGTCGATAAGAATTACGGTATGCTCGTTAACAGTGACGCTATAGAGCGAACCTGCGATGATTTCAGTAGTGGGACAATAGACCAAGCTTATCTAGCGCTTCGAATTGCTATTTCGGAACTAATTTCGAGCATGGAAAAAATTCCACTAATTTTAGACGATGTTTTTATGCAGTATGATAACGATAGACTCGAAAGAGCACTTGAGTTTTTGAAAGATTATTCGCTGAAAAACCAGGGTAAATGCCAAATAATAATCTTTACTTGCCACAAACATATTGCGGATCTTGCGGCAAGTAAAGAAATTCAGATGGTATTCGCTGATTAAATTATTTTTGAATTTATTTCGACGGTATTTTTAAAATTTGGCCTACTGTTAAACTCCCGTTTTGCAAACCATTAAGCGCCATAATTGAAGTGTAGCGATTCCCGTTGCCTAAAAGATTTTGAGCTATTTTCCAGAGAGTATCACCTGGTTGAACCGTGTAAGTTCTGGAAGAATTATTGTCAACTTGAATTTTAATAACCTGACCTGGGTAAATCATGTCTGTTGTAAGGCCGTTGAGATTCATAATTTCGCTGTACCTTGGGCCATAACCTAAAAATCTTTCTGAAAGTTTCCATAAAGTATCCCCCGCCTGAACCCTATGTAAAATCACATTCGAATCAATATTTTGAGGGATTCTAAGCGTCTGACCTGCAAAAACCACGGGGCGACTAAGGCCATTGAGGTCCATAAGCGATTTATACTGCTCTGGGTTGCCTAAAAATTTATTCGCTATACTCCTTAAAGTATCACCCTTTTCAACTATATAGAAGTATGGCTCTGAAAAATCCGGCTCTAAACCAGTGCCCAAATTAGCATTATTATCAGAATTCATTTTACTATCGGCTCCAATCGATGTATTATTGTCGTGATAATTTGGTATTTTATAATGGTGACAATGATCAAGATGATATCTTTGCTCTTGCTTTTTTATTACTTTCGGATAATTAACGTAAGATACGTTTAAATTTATATTCCCAGTTGTTCCTTGCACGTTCCCTCTGTTTGAATACTGCCATATTGTAATGTTTTTGTAATTATTTGGGCAAGCTTCTGGATTATTTGTTAAATCGGCTAACCATATATCTATATCCGGAATGCGGTCGACGTCAATATTTTTTTCTAACATTTTTGTTCTTGCATAAAGCAGTGGATAATACCCTGCATCTTTTACAACATCCAAAAATGCTGATATTATGTTCGTAAAGAACTCTTTCCCTGTTTGCATCGCCACCTCGTTTTTAATTTGCAGCGCCAGCGGGTAAGAGAAGTTGTAAGGCTTGATGACATTCAAAAAACTATTTGCCTCTTCTATGGCTTCATTAACGCTTTGAGCGCTTGATTCATGATATGCACCAGGATATATACTTGTTTTGGAAATGCCGTAAATATTTTGCACAAACTGGCTGTCTACTCCGAAAGAATCATATGTGGCTCTGATTATAGCAAATTCAATTCCACTCGACGATACGCTTGCCCAGTCGATGTTCCCCTGAAGCTCAGATACATCAATTCCGTTATATTTCAATTAAAATCACCCTTTAATAATAGAATATGGGTTTTAAAACCTTTTAAGTACATTTATTTTTATATTAAGTAAATTTTGCCCGGAAGAGATTCAGTATGGAATTTCTTTATTAATAAAATAAAAATTGATAATGTGTAGCATATAGAAAGAAAGTTAGTTTGTGTAAGATAGGAGTATAAATTATGAAACTAATATTAAAAGATGAATTTGCTCTAAGGGGATGGCTTAATTACCCCCACGCATTGGTTTTTTATCCCACGGGAGAAATTACAATTTTAAATGATTTGCAATTTCAATCTTTAACCTTTTGTGACGGCATCACAGATATAGATAGCGTTTATGTACTTAATTCACACAGAGAACAAATTAAAAAATATCTAGATAAGGGGATTGTGAAAAAATGTGATAGTAACGAAGAAATAAAAGATTATCAAAGATACAAAGAATATAATTGTCAATACATTAAACATGCACACTGGGCTATCACCAGAAATTGTAATTATTTATGTAAACACTGTTACATGTCTTCTCCTGGGGTAAAACACACTGAACTATCTTATGAACAATGTGAACGTGTGATAAGTCAACTAGAAAAGTGTGGCATATTGAGTGTATCTTTAACAGGCGGTGAACCGTTATTAAGAACTGATTTTTTAAAGATAATTAATACCTTAATAGATAAAAAGATAAACCTACGCTCGGTATATACTAACGGCTCACTTATTAATAGTAAACTCTTGGATGAACTTGATAAACTAAATATAAAACCTGCATTTTCTATAAGTTTTGATGGATTAGGTCATCACGATTGGTTAAGAGGAATAAAAGGTGCGGAAAAAGCAACTATTAAAGCCATAAAGCTTCTACATAAAAAAGGGTTTAAAATTGAAATAGAAATGTGCCTTCATAAAAACAATGCTGATACTATAGAAAGCACTGTTGATTTTTTAGCAGGTCTGGGTGTGGAGAGCATAAAAATTAATCAAGCAACTGAATCGGGAGAGTGGGTTAAAGAAGGAACTAAATATAGCCTGACTGTGAAAGAAGTCTATGATTTATATCTTGATTACATACCAAAGTTTTTCAAAAAAGGGTCTCCTGTGACTTTACAATTAGGCGGATTTTTTTACTGTGAAAAAAACGGAAAAATTTTTAATATCCCTGCAGTTAGATTTTCAGGTAAAGAATCATGTTTGTCAGACTCTGTTTGTTCACATGCAAAAAATATTATGTATATTAATCCAGATGGTCAAATTTTGCCTTGTGTATCTTTAGATGGAATGAAACTTAACCAAGAAAAAATTTTTATAACAGAAATGGAATTATCTGACGCGCTAACTCATTCCGATTATTTATCACTGATTAATCTTAATCTTCAGGAGTTTCTAAGTTTTAATAAAAAATGTAATAATTGTGAGCATAAACTGGTTTGCGGAGGAGGTTGCCGTGGGCTCGGCGCAATGAAAAAAGGGGAGTATTTTGATAATGATTCTACTGCATGTATATTTTTTAAAAATGATTATCTTAATAAAATTAAAAAATGCGTAAGTGATTTTGTGGAAATATAAACATAAAAATTATTTGACAAACATTTATTTTGTTATATAATAATAAAAAATTATGGAGATGATTAATATGGGAAATTTTGACAAAGTAAAATTATTTTATGAGTCAATTAGCAAAGACAAAAATCTTTATCAAAAATTTATTGAGATATGTTCTGAATATGAAGGCCAAAAATTAGATACAGAAGAAAAAGAGAAAATTATTCAAGAAAAAATAATTCCTTTAGCCAAATCAAACGGATATGAATTCACTTTTGAAGAATTTAAAGAATATGAAAAAGAACTCTCCACGTTAAACGATTCTGATTTGGATAACACCGCCGGTGGCGTCATTGGTGCTTGTGTAGGGTATGGGATTGGATGTTCTCCTGTATTTAATAGCAGCATAAAAGATGGGGTAGATTACTCTTTGGAACACGGCCCCGGATTGCTTGCCTGTATTATGTTAGGAATTGGCGGTGGACATATTAAAACTAAAGGCAAAAGCCCTGTCGGTACGTTTTACGGAGCGTTGCCTGGTGGAAGTAGACCAAGTGGTGAAAGTGCGTGCATAGTATTAGGAGTATAAAAAATTTAAGTATTAAATTAAAAAGTGTGTAAACTGGCTTATAAATGAGAAATAATATAAAAAAGAACTCTCTAAGTTAAACAATTCTGATTCGGATAATGTTTATTTAGCTCCACTCCAATATTTTCTATCAAGGCTGCGATATTGAACAGCTTCGGCGATATGCTGAATGTCTATAATTTCTGTTTCATCCATATCGGCAATAGTTCTTGCTATTTTTAGAATTTTATCGTACCCTCTGGCGGAAAGCCCCATTGCTTCAAAAGCTTTTTGAAGTATATTTTGTGCTTTTGTTGTAAGCGGGCACACTTTATTTAAAATATGCGATGGCATATAAGCGTTTGATGTTATGCCAATGTCTTTATATCGATGAGTCTGAATTCCCCGCGCTTTATTAACTCTGTTCCTGATTTCTTCTGAAGTTTCGAGTTTTTCATTTGAAGTAAGATTTTCAAAATTTACAGGCGGGACTTCTATGTGTATGTCTATTCTATCAAGCATTGGCCCAGAGATGCGGGAAAGGTACCTTGCAACTGCGCTATGAGAACAGGTGCAAGTTTTGGTTGGGTGTCCGTAGTATCCGCAGGGGCAAGGGTTCATCGCAGCTATAAGCATAACTGAACAAGGGTAAGTTAAAGTATTTCGTACGCGCGCGATTGTGATTTTACCTTCTTCTAGTGGTTGTCGAAGGGCTTCCATGGCTGATCGTGAAAATTCAGAAAGCTCATCTAAAAATAGCACGCCGTTATGGGCAAGTGAAAGTTCGCCTGGATGCGGAATGCTGCCGCCTCCGGAAAGTCCGGCTGATGAAATTGTATGGTGCGGAGCTCTGAACGGTCGATTTGTTATGAGTGGGGATTCTCCTTGTAAAATCCCATTAATGGAATAAATTTTGGTGGTTTCGATTATTTCTTCAAATGTCATCTCTGGTAAAATTGATGAAAGCCTTTTAGCGAGCATACTTTTCCCCGAGCCTGGAGGGCCGATTAAAATTACATTGTGTCCGCCTGCTGCTGCGATTTCCAAAGCTCTTTTAACGTCATATTGCCCTTTTACCTGGCAAAAGTCTAAATAATTTTCCGAAGATTTTTTAATAATGGAAGTATATGGTTGCACGGGGATTTTTTTATTGCACTGTATATGCTCAGTGAGTTCACGAACATTATGAATGGGGAAAACATTGATTCCCTTCACAATTGCTGCTTCGGCAGCGTTTTTTTGAGGCACAAATATGTTTTTAAATCCTTCTTCCATAGCTTTTATTGTCATTGGAAGGATTCCGCTTACAGGGTACACGTCGCCGGTAAGCGAAAGCTCACCTATAAAAACAGAACTTTCGGGTAAATTATCAATTTGTCCGCTGGATTTTAAAATTGATAAAAATATCGGTAAATCATAAAGTGAGCCGGTTTTTTTGATGTCCGCCGGTGCAAGGTTTACGGTGATTCGGGCTATAGGGAAGTTAAACGCGCAGTTTTTTATGGCAGATCGAACTCTGTTTTTAGATTCCTTTACTGCGGCATCAGGAAGTCCGACAATATCGCAGGCGGGCATTCCTGAGGATACATCAGATTCTATTGTAACTGTGAATGCCTCCAAACCGTTTATTCCCATGCTGTATATATCAGAAGTCATTATTAAACCTTTCAGGTGTTTATTTTAAATTTAAGTTTAACTGCCATTAATTATAAATTATATTGGATATTTTTTCAAGTATGTAAATCAAAATTTTAATGTTCTTTTTAAAATTTTATAAGCAAACAAAAGCTACCGCCTGAGCGGTAGCTTTTAAAAATTTACTTGAATAAAATTTTTTAATCAGTAATTTTACCTTTTAAGTTAAACCAACGCTGCTTTTTATTTTACTCCACCAATGGTGTTCAGAAGCGTATTTGCTTAATTTTTGTATACCTATGGTTGCGCCAACTACTGCCCCTACTATTCCGACTACAACCGTGGCTCCTGCAAGCGCATTTCCGATATTTTTACCTTTTTGTTTCTCTTTATCATTGCCTTCTGGCCACGACGAAAAATTTCCTTCATGTGTAAAAGGATATTTGAACCCTTTCCAGACTTCACTTCCAGTAATGCCTCCCGCAATTTCCTGAAGATCCACTTCAGAAAGGTTTGTGCTGCTTTTTTCAGCCATTTTGTTTAGTATTGAACCAAGAATCTGAATCCCTTCATCTGAAATTTCAATACCTTTTTCTTTAAATGCAGCTTTGACTTCTTCCGGGGTATCGAGGCCGACTATTTTCTCAGCAAAAGCCTTGTCGCTGAGAGCTATTTTTAAATTTTCTGTGATTTTATCACCCATCAAAAACACATCCTTTGCTTTATATTTTTTGAAATTTATAGACATTATATAAAATACGTACATATATATCAATAAATTTTACAAAATTTTATTTATTTTTAATAATTTTCAAAAACGCTTTCAGAGGCATATCTCTACAGAACAAAAACTTTATTGACAGAATTGCGCAAGCCATGTTAAAATAATCTTTGTCACCAAAGGCGCGGGTGTAGTTCAATGGTAGAACTTCAGCCTTCCAAGCTGATAGCGTGGGTTCGATTCCCATCACCCGCTCCAGTTTCGCCAGTCTGATTGCGACTTGGCGCTGACGTCTGCGCTAGTAGCTCAGCAGGATAGAGCAACTGCCTTCTAAGCAGTAGGTCAGGGGTTCGAATCCCTTCTGGCGCACCATTTGATATATGGTGGGTATAGCTCAGTTGG
>JAEWWM010000076.1 GCA_023458915.1 Bacillota bacterium | reverse complement strand
TTGTAAACGCAAAAATTACTACAAGACCTAAAGGAACTATTGAAAATATACCCATCCATAGTAAATATGGGGAAAGAATCCATTTTGTTTTCAATTAATTTCCCCCTCTCTTATTTTAAAATTTGCTTTGAGAAAATTTTTAAGCTTGTATTTTATTTTTAAGGCGTATGATGTTGTTCTTCATAAAATTCGTCACTAAATGCACTGTAATCTCCAACTTCAGAGGAGTAAGCAGATTTTCTCATTATATGAATGGCGTCGGGATGTATTATCATTCCAATTTTATCTCCGGGGTCTTGGCTTTCCGTAGTTTGTATCATCCATTTAAAACCTTTAACGTCAACTATTACCTCGTTGTGCACACCTTTAAATGTTACTGACGTTACTGTACCTGATATACAATCACTTTCAGGCGATGTAACTTTTATATCCTCAGGTCTGATAACAACGTCAACCGGACTCATTTCCTCAAAACCTTTATCAATGCACTTAAACTTTCTCCCCGCGAATTTAACGCGATAATCTTCAATCATAGTTCCTTCAACTATATTGCTTTCGCCTATGAAATCTGCAACAAACGCATTTTTGGGCTCGTTATATATGTCTTCGGGAGTTCCAATTTGCTGAATCCGTCCCTTATCCATCACAACCACAGTATCAGACATTGAAAGTGCCTCTTCTTGGTCATGTGTCACCAAGATAAATGTTATCCCGGTTTTTTGGTGAATGTTTTTAAGTTCGGTCTGCATATCTTTCCTGAGCTTTAAATCAAGCGCGCCGAGAGGCTCGTCCAACAGTAAAACCTTGGGATTATTGGCAAGCGCTCTTGCTATCGCAACTCGCTGCTGTTGGCCACCTGAAAGTGAATTAATATTCCTGTTAACAAAGCTCTCTAGATTAACCATTTTGAGCATTTCATGCACTTTTTTCTTTATTTCATGCTCCGATTTTTTTTGAATTCTGAGCCCAAACGCCACATTTTCATAAACATTTAAATGCGGGAATAAAGCATATTTTTGAAAAATAGTATTAACCCCACGTTTATGTGCAGGAACATTATTAATTCGTTTGCCTTTAAAAAATATGTCACCGGTATCGGGCGATAAAAATCCTGCAATAATCCGAAGTGTAGTTGTTTTGCCACATCCGGAAGGGCCCAAAAGTGTTACGAATTCACCCTCTTTTATTCGAAGGCTCAGGTCTTTTAAAACAATTTCATTATCAAAAGATACGCTTATTTTATCTAGCATTATAATTGATGATTTCATTTTTTCGCCGTCTCACCGCTTCCTAATCACTCTTTATTTTAAACTTCGCGCCACTGGGAGTATCTTCAATAATTACATTTTTTTCTTTTAACAAATCTCTTATCTTATCCGCGCGTTTCCAGTTTTTTTCGTTTCTTGCAATTTCACGTTCTCTTAAAAGATTTTCTATCTCAGCGTTATCGATTTCATCAAAATTTTTGCTCTCATAAAGTATTCCGAGCACACCTATTAATTCATCAAAAAGATTTTTTATGTCAGTAATAATTTTAACATCAAAATTAGATTTTGAAAGTATAGTTGTATTTACTTCTTTAACAAATTCAAAAATAACAGCGACTGCATCCGCAGTGTTAAGGTCGTCATCCATAGCTTCCATAAATTTATTTTTATAAAATTTTAAGTTTATAGGGTTTATCTCAATTTTGCCCGCCAGATTTTTTGGATTTTCTAGCGCAAAATTTAAATTTTCTTTAAAAGTATAAAGCCGTTCAAGCGCTGCTTTGCACTGCAATATCGTTTCTTCGCTGTAATTTATTGGACTTCGATAATGCGAGGAAATCATTAAATAACGAATGGGCTCATATCCGTATTTTTCTGCAATCTCTCTTACTGTGAAAAAATTCCCAAGTGACTTGGACATCTTTTCGTTGTTTACATTGATATATCCGTTATGAAGCCAGTAATTTACGAATTTAACTCCATTGCAGCACTCGCTTTGGGCTATTTCATTCTCATGATGCGGGAAAATTAAATCCTGACCGCCACAGTGAATATCAATGGTTTTCCCCAAATATTTTTCCGCCATAGCTGAACATTCAATATGCCAACCTGGCCTACCTTTGCCCCATGGGCTTTCCCAGAAAGGTTCGCCGGGTTTAGCAGCTTTCCAAAGTGCAAAATCAAGCGGATCGTTTTTCATTTCATCAATATGAACGCGCGCACCTGATTGGAGGTCATCAATAGTTTGGTTTGAAAGTTTTCCGTAATCCTTAAAAGATCTTGTTTTGAAATACACATCTCCATTTGGCAAAGAATATGCGTAATCTTTTCTTATCAGCGTTTCAATTATTTTTATTATTTCATCAATATTTTCAGTAGCCTTAGGATGAAAAGTCGCTTCCCTAACATTAAGGCCTCTAGCATCTTTTTTGTATTCTTCGGTATATTTTTTCGAAACAGCCCAAAAACCACTTTTTTCTTCCTGGGCTTTTTTAATTATTTTATCATCGATATCTGTAAAATTTTGAACAAATGTAACTTTATAACCAATGTATTCTAAATATCTTCTAAGCAAATCAAAAACGCAAAGTGGCCTTGCGTTACCAATATGTATAAAATTATAAACAGTCGGACCGCAAGCATAAATTTTAGCTTCGCCCTTGGTTATTGGCACAAATTCTTCTTTTTTTCGGGTAAATGTGTTATAAAGTTTCATTATGCATTCTCCTGACTACTTATTTTAATCTGTTTTTATATATCTGCGATTATCTACTATGTAAATTATTCCTGATACTACCGCGGATAAAACGCATACCCAAATTAAGAGATTTTGAATTATTGCAAGCACATAAATGTTTGTAAAATATTTATTGACATCTTCTATATATATTTGAAATAAAAAAATTATGCTTATTGTTATCATCTGACTTACTGTTTTGAGTTTGCCCCATATGTTCGCCGAAATAACTCTTTTTTTACTTTCTAATATTAGAAATCTTACAGAAGTTACAATAAATTCTCTGCTAACTATTAAAATAGCAGCCCAAACCGGTACTAACCCTAAACTTGCAAAGCAAATAAATATGGAAGATGTAAGTATTTTATCAGCAAGCGGGTCCATTATTTTACCAAAACTTGTTATATCGCCTGTTTTTCTTGCGATATGCCCATCTAACCTATCAGTGTAAGAAGCAACTAAAAATACTAAAAAGGCATACAGATAATTATGCTCTAAATTTTTGAAAACTAAGAAAAATACAATAAACGGCATAAGGGCAATTCTGAAAACAGTAAGTTTGTTCGGTGTGTTCATTTTTGCCCTCCTTTTTAATTATATAATCAATATTTAATATTCAGTACTTTGCTCTCTTTTTAAAGCTAAACTTATCTGCCCCCAACTGTAACCTAATCTTTGAAGCGCGGCTACGGCTCTGCGGCGGTGTTTTTCGTCATTTAATTTGCCGGCGTATTTACTTTCTAAAAATTTTAATATATTAGATTCTTCGTCAATATCCACTTCACATAAAACCTCAGAGATTAAAGATTTTTCTATGCCCTTTTCCGCAAGCTTATATTTTATGCGGTTTATTGAGTAATATTTACGCGATGATAATTCTTTCGCGTATGACTTTGCGAATTCAGAATCATTTATAAGTCCAAGCTTTTCCATTTTTTCTGCAACCACATAAGCAGATTCTTCACCCATAGTGCGTTTTATTTTGTTTTCAAGTTCCTTTTTTGAATGTGCCCGAAAAGAAAGAAGCCTCAGCGCCTTTTCCTTGGCTTTATAAGCCCTCGAATCAGCTAAAATTTCTTTTATTATACTGTCATCAATAAAAGAGCCGATTTTAAAGCCACTTTTAACAACAGTTTCAGAAGGAAGGCTTAGCAAATATTCGTTATCGGCGTATATGAGAACATTTCCTTTTTTGCCAAATTTTATATTTGTAATTATCATATGCGCTTTTTCCTAATTTTCTTCTTTGTCATCTTTTCTTTCAGCTTCGCTCGCTTCAAGGTTTCTTGTTAATCCTGGTTTAGAATATATTGCATTCGCGCTTTCGCGCACTTTTTTCTCGATACTTGCCTTAAACTCAGGATCATTTTTCAAGTATTCCTTAGCGTTATCGCGCCCTTGACCAATTTTTTTATCATTATAGGCAAACCAAGAACCGCTTTTTTGAATAATATCAAGCTTAACCGCTAAATCAAGGACTTCGCCCTCATGCGATATGCCTTTTCCGTAAATAACATCGAACTCAGCTTCCCTAAACGGCGGCGCAATCTTGTTTTTCACAACTTTCGCACGAGTTCTGGAGCCTATCATTTCGCCGTTTACTTTTAAAGTCTCTATTCTTCTTATATCTATTCTGACAGAGGAATAAAACTTAAGTGCACGTCCTCCCGGCGTAACTTCAGGGTTACCAAACATTACTCCAACTTTTTCGCGGAGCTGATTTATAAAAATAGCCACACAGTTTGATTTTGATATTGCTCCCGCAAGTTTTCTTAGCGCTTGAGACATGAGCCTTGCCTGAAGACCGACGTGAGAATCACCCATTTCGCCCTCAATTTCAGCTCTTGGAACGAGCGCCGCTACAGAGTCCACGACTATTACGTCTATCGCACCCGAACGAACCAGCGATTCTGTTATTTCAAGAGCTTGTTCGCCGGTATCAGGCTGAGAAACAAGCAGCGAATCCACATCAACACCTAAATTTGAAGCATAAATTGGATCAAGCGCATGCTCAACATCTATAAACGCTGCATTGCCTCCATTTTTTTGACCTTCCGCAATACAGTGGAGCGCAAGAGTAGTTTTACCTGAGGACTCCGGACCGTAAATTTCAATAATTCTGCCTCTTGGTAACCCACCGATTCCAAGAGCGATATCGAGCGACAAAGATCCTGTAGAAATAGCGTCAACGTGCATCGCTTCATTGTTGCCAAGCTTCATAACCGCACCTTTACCGAACTGCTTTTCAATTTGCCCGAGAGCTGTTTCTAATGCTTTATTTTTATCGAATGCCATAATATTTTTCCTCCTAATATTTTTAAAATTCTAAAATTTAAAGATGGTTATCTTGTGATACTTTAACCGCTTTCCCTTTCGCTGTTCGGTGAAAGAAAAAGCTCGAATAATCACCTTAGAAGTGTCCCTTGAGATTTAAGCGTTTTTAATCTTTCTACTGCTTCCAAAGTTTCGTCGTAGCTACCAAATGCTGAAAATCTGAAAAATCCTTCTCCGTTCTCGCCAAACCCAGCGCCTGGAGTGCCTACAATATTTAACTTTTCAATAAGATAATCAAAAAATTCCCATGAACCCATTTCCCCAGGACATTTAAACCAGATATATGGCGAGTTTTTCCCGCCTACATGCCATATTCCAAGCTCTTTCATTGCATCTGACATCACATTTGCGTTTTTCTTGTAATAAGCTATAGACTCATTTATTTGTTTTTGACCTTCATCGCTAAGTGCAGCAAGAGCAGCACGCTGAGTAATATAAGAAACCCCATTAAATTTAGCAGCAAGCCTCCTAAGCCACATGCTGCCAACACTAATGCCGTCAATAATCAGCTCAGACGGAATTATAGTATATGCGCACCGGAGACCCGTAAATCCCGCATTTTTTGAAAATGAACAAAGTTCAATCGCACATTTTTTAGCACCTTCAACTTCAAATATGCTGCTCGGTAAATCTTCATCTTCTATAAAAGATTTATAGGCCGTATCAAATAGTATTATTGCCTTGTTTTCTAAAGCATAATCTACCCATTTTTTCAGTTGAGCTTTATTATATGTAGAACCTGCTGGATTATTTGGTGAACAAAGGTAAATTAGTCCTGCGTCTATATTTGAGTATGGCAGCGGTAAAAAATTATTTTCCTGCGTAGCACTTACATAATAAATATTTCTTCCCGACATAATGCTCGCATCTACATAAGCGGGGTAAGTCGGCTCAATAATTAAAACGTTGCCGTCAAGCGAAAAAATATCTTGCAGATTAGCTGCGTCATTTTTCGAACCATCAGATATATAAACTTCGTTTTTATTTATGTTTACACCAAGCTTTTCGTAACTTTTACTTATGGCTTCCCTTAAAAAATCATATCCTTCACGCGGGCCATACCCTTTAAAAGTTTTAGCATTTGACATTTCGTTTACGGCACTATGCATCGCCTCGATTATAACCGGGCATATCGGAAGCGTTACATCGCCGATTCCAAGTTTAATAATTTTTGCATCTGGATTTTTCAATTGATATTCACTAATTTTTCTTCGCATATCAACAAAAAGATAATCTTTTTTAAGGTTATTAAAATTGCTGTTAAGCTTTATCATCAAATTGCTCCTTAAAACAAATAATTAATTAGTAGCTAGAAGCCCTCACAAATTCACGAAATAGCGGATGTGCGTAGTTCGGTCTGCTTTTAAACTCAGGATGGTACTGAACGCCTAC
>JAEWWM010000075.1 GCA_023458915.1 Bacillota bacterium | reverse complement strand
TTGCCATCTAGATGACAATTTTTATGAAGTAGTTTGCCCTTCGTGCGATGAAAAAATTTGCTTGTCAGAAGAAACTTTATTAGATGACAAAATGGATTGTCCGCGCTGCGGCGAGCTTTTGGAATTTGATCTGAGCGATGTTGACAGCTGTAAATGTGGATGTGACTGTGATTGTGATGACGATTGCGAATGTAAGCCTACCTGCAAATGCGATGAAAACTGTAATGATGATTGCGAATGCGAATGCCATTTTCGCAGCAATAATGATGATAAATAAAAGGTACTATTTATTGACGCCAATTTAATAGTAGTTTAAAATAAACACATATATATGTGTTTATTTTTTATTTGAACGGAGCTAGTAAAGATATGTCTAGAAAATTTTTTACTTCTGAATCTGTTACAGAAGGACATCCAGATAAATTGTGCGACCAAATTTCCGATGCCATTTTGGATTCTATTTTAAAGCAAGATCCTACAGCGCACGTGGCATGCGAAGTTACGGCTTCTATGGGGCTTATTCATGTTATGGGTGAAATTACAACCAATTGCTATGTTGACGTCGATAAAGAAGCCAGAAAAGTCATTAATAATGTTGGATACAATAATTCTTCATGTGGCCTTGATGGTAACACCTGTGGAATTATAACCTCAATAAATGCACAGTCTTCTGATATTGCGATGGGTGTTGACTGTTCGCTTGAAAAAAAATCTGGAGACATAAGTGCTAATAGTCAGATTGGTGCCGGAGACCAGGGTATGATGTTTGGATTTGCGTGCAACGAAACACCTGAGTTTATGCCGATACCGATATCTCTTGCGCATAAGCTTGCAAAACGTCTGGCGGAAGTTCGAAAGAGTGGAACATTAAATTACTTGCGCCCAGACGGGAAAACTCAGGTTACTATTGAATACGATAACGATAGGCCTGTTAGAACTGACACTATAATTGTTTCCGCGCAGCACGCGGAAGAAATAAACCTTGATAAAATCAGACAAGATATTATAAAAAATGTTATAATTCCTGTTATCCCATCTCATATGATAGACGCAGACACAAAAATGCTGATAAATCCAACAGGCAGATTTGTTATTGGCGGACCTATAGCAGACTGCGGACTTACAGGACGAAAGATTATTGTCGATACATATGGTGGTTATTCTCGTCATGGTGGCGGGGCGTTTTCAGGCAAAGATCCAACAAAAGTTGACAGGTCCGCAGCATATGCTGCCAGATATGTTGCTAAAAATATAGTAGGAGCAGGAATTGCTAAAAAATGCGAAGTGCAGCTCGCTTATGCTATAGGAGTTTCGCAGCCTGTATCTATAAGAGTAGATACATTCGGTACATCTAAAATTTCAGATGAAACACTTTCTCAAATAATAGATAATATTTTTGATTTACGTCCGGCATTTATTATTGAATCTTTTAATTTAAAAACTCCTATGTATTTGCCGCTTGCATCTTACGGGCACATGGGAAGGGAAGACTTAAACGTAGGATGGGAAAAACTTGACAAGATCAATGAGATCAAACTTGCGGTAAGTAATCTTTAAATAGTACTTTTGGAGGATATTTAATGAGCGATAGTAATTTAGAATCTCAAATAAAAAATAAAATTAGCGAATTGAGCATCGCTTTAGAGCATGTTGCGGACACAAAAGATGTGGAGATTATTAAAGATACATATTTAAAAAAATATTTAAAATCGCTTTATTCTGAGCTTAAAAATATTACTTCTGCAGAAGAAAAGAAAAGCTTTGGTAAAGTAATAAATGATTTTAAAAATTTTGCTGAAAAACAAATAAAAGAAATGGAAGAAAAATTTAAATCTCAAAAAAATATTTCGAAATATGACGTAACAATATTTAAAGATAATATAAAACTCGGTTCAAGGCACCCGCTCATAAAGCTTTATAAAAAAATCGAAGAAATTTTTGTGAATATGGGGTTTTCCATTGTTCAAGGCCCAGAAATCGAGCTTGATAAATATAATTTCGAAATGCTAAATATGCCTTCGCACCATCCCGCAAGGGATATGCAAGATACTTTTTATGTTTCTGCTCCTAATGTTTTGCTTCGTTCCCATACTTCATCCGTTCAAATAAGAGCAATGGAAAATAAAAAACCGCCAATTCAAATTATTTCCCCCGGAACAGTTTACAGAGTTGACGATATCGACCCGCAGCATACACCGATGTTTTATCAAATAGAAGGGTTAATGGTTGCGGAAGGAATTTCATTATCTAATTTAAAAGCAGTTTTTATTAAATTTTTAAAAGAAGTTTACGGAAGCCAAATTGGGGTGCGTTTCAGACCTTCCTATTACCCATATACAGAACCTAGTGCAGCGGTAGATATATCTTGTACTAAATGTGGCAAAAAAGGCTGTAGAACTTGCGGATATTCTGGTTGGATAACTATTTTAGGATCTGGCATGGTTCATCCAAACGTTTTGGAAGGAGTCGGGTACGACAGCAAAAAATACACAGGTTTTGCGTTCGGCCTTGGACTCAATCGTTTAGCACTTTTGTATTATGGCCTTGATGAGATAAGAAAGCTTTATGAAAATGATATCAGTTTGTGGAGGCAAATATAGGTATTAGCGAAATATTTATAAAATAATATTCTTCTAATCGCCGGCAGTAAGTAGAAGAACAAAAAATAATCATAAAATGGGCACTTCCGTTTAAAAAGGAGAATTTTAGAAATGTTCAAATTTTCATTTGATTGGTTAACGGACTATATTGATAAAAACATCCCGTTCAAAGAGATTTTAAAAATCCTTGGCTCTCAAGGTTTTGAATTTCAGGGTGAACAAAAATTCGGTGAAGATATTATAACCGAAATTGAAGTTAAAGCTAACAGGCCGGATATGCTCTCTCATATGGGCATAGCGCGTGAAGTAAAAGCTTTTTGTGGTAAAGAGATACCAGCACCCACAAAAGCTGATTTAAAAATTAATAACGATAGTTTTCCTATTAAAATAAGAGTAAATGACGGGCAAATATGCCGTCGCTTTTCGGGAATAGTTATTAAAAATATTGATAATACCATACCCACACCAAATTATATAAAACGCCGTCTTGAAGCTCTCGGAATCAACACTGTAAACGCAGTAGTTGATATAGCAAATTATATAATGCTCGATATGGGCCAACCTATGCATTCTTATGATGTTGATAAACTTAATGACAATGAAATAAAAGTTTTTAAAGCAACCGATGAATCAAAAATTATAATCCTTGGAAATAAAGAAGCTGAAATAAAACCCGGAGATATCATGATTTCCGACAGCGAAAATATTCTTTGCGTAGCAGGAATCATAGGCACAGATAAATCTACAGTAACAGAAAAAACCAAAAACGTGCTTCTGGAAGGAGCTGTATTTGATGAAATTAACGTACGGCTTACATCCAGGAGACTTAAGATTTCAACACCCTCTTCGTTCAGGTTTGAACGCGGCGTAAACATTGATTACATACTTGATATCTTGCTTAGATGTGCAAAGATGATAACGGAAATTTGCGGAGGCGAGATCTTAAACGAAGCTTTTGATTTTTACCCAAATAAAACTACAGAAAAATTTCTAAATTTAAGCGTTGAAAATACTAATCGCTTGCTTGGAACAAACTTGCAAATGGATAAAATAATAGATTATCTTGAAAAATACAATTTTAAGTGCACTAAAATTGACGAAAATACATTAAAAATCCAAGTTCCAAGCTATCGATTAGATATTAAACAAGAAGTAGACCTTATTGAAGAAGTCGCACGTATACATGGATACGACAATATTGAAGCTGTGATGCCAACTATCCAAACTAATTACAGTAGAAACGAAATTTGGTCAAAAATGGATAAAATCCGAGAAACGTTGATTGGCCTTAAATTTTCAGAGACTATAAATTACTCATTTATTCCGGAAAATACTATGGAAATATACGGTATAGAGCCCGGAAGTGCTATTTATTCTGACCTTACGCTTCAAAACCCTATTGCTGGCGCTTATTCTTTAATGCGCCCTATGCTCGCATTTTCGCTTCTAAATTGCCTTGCATATAATTATTCAATAGGCAACAGTAATTTAGGGCTTTTTGAGCTTGGCAAAATTTACTTTAAAGATAGCGCGTTTGACACTGGCTGCCGCGAAATTGACACTTGCGCTTTTATAATGTCCGGAATTCGAATCCCGCGCGGCTGGGGCTGTGAGAAAGATATAAAATACAACTACTACGACCTTTTAAATTACATAAAAATTATTTTTGATAATTTCGGGCAAAACTTTGAACTCAAGCAAAATAATTATAAATTTTTTGAAGAAAGTTCAGGTTATGATATTATTGTAAACGGAAAAATTATTGGATTTATCGGCGAATTAAATAAACAAAAACTTAGTAAAATCCAAAATGTAAAACTTATTAAAGACAAAATCTTTTACTGCGAATTTTATATAAAAGACGTGCACGAAAAAGTTAAAAACATTGAATTTGAATCAAAATATCCGCCAGTAAAAAGACTTTACAATCTGGTTCATGAAAAAAATATTACCGCGGCTGAAATTATAAATGTTATAAAATCAAGCAGTGAAATTATAAGAGTAATCACAGTTAAAGATATATATATCGACAAAAACTTAGGCGAAAGTAAGCATGCGGTTCTTTATGAGATAAATTACTGCAGCAAAACTTCAACTCTAACTTCAGAGGAAATAGAAGGAATAGAAAATATTTTCCTCAAAAATCTTTCAGAAAAATTTGGAGCAAAATTAAAAGATTAAGGAAAAATATGACCAAAAATATTAACAAAATAATCTAAAAATAGCTGATGGTGAGAATTTATAAAATGAAGTGGCAAAAGTATATAATTTAAATTAACCTTGTGTTATATTAAAAATGTAAAACAGTTTTAATTTAATAAGAAAGGGATTTTAAAATTTTATGAAAAATCATTATACTAGCAAAAAAGTTTTGTCTATTGCACTTTCAGCATTAGTGGGAATTTCTGTTACACCGCTTTTTTCAAGTGCGTATGCTATGAAGCGTAGTGGTGCAGCAATATTTAACCCGGGGGATGCACCAACAAAACGTAGAAACCAGTCCTCGAGTTCAAGTTCAAGTTCAAGTTCTAGCTCAGGTTCTAGCTTAAGTTTCAGCTCGAGTTCAAGCTCAAGTTCAAGTTCTAGTTTAGCAAATAAAAGTCTTGATGACATGAATGATACTGAACTTTTAGAAAAAATACCTGAGCTTGTAAGGCGTTTTATGATAGCTTATTTACAACTTAAAAATATGAAATGTGCCTATGAAGCCGCTAATCTTTTAAAGGACCGTGATGCTGTCCTCGACATCATCTCCAATTCTTACAAAACCGTTACTAAAGCTTCTTCATTCAACGGTCTATTTTCAAATAACGGTGTCGCCGATGCTATCAGCGCTGCCGAGTATAAAGCTGATATGGCTGCAAATAATGTTTTAGACTTAGCTGAAGATGCCGTTGCCGATAATACAGAGGAAACCTTAAAAACTGACTTCAAAGCCGCTCTCGAAGTTTTCAATGAGCACGTCCCCATTACTAAAATTAAAAATGAACTTTCCGAAGAATTTGAGCAACACACTGCATATGTGGTATATGAAAACTATTTTAACGAAAAATATGTTATTAATAAATACGTTACTAAAAAACATAATGATATTAAAAAATATATTATTAAAAAACGCATTACGAAAAAATATGAAATGGATAGTATACTAACATTAAATAAATATAGAGAATATCTTTTAAATTTAGCAAAAACTTTCAAACAACAAGCAGAAATTCTTGAAGGTAAAATTAAATAAAATTTAGATAATCATAAATAAAGTAGTAAAAACTACTTAAATCTTCGTTTAATAAGTATCCTCCAACTTTATCATGTTGCAGGGTGCTTTTATTTTGCTTTTATTTTATCCATTGCGCTTTTTTCAAGTCTTGAAACCTGAGCTTGGCTAATTCCTATTTCTTTCGCAACTTCCATCTGGGTTTTTCCGCTCAAAAATCTGAGCGACAGTATGTTTTTTTCCCGAATGCCTAATTTTTTAATCGCCTGTTTCATGTAAATACCGTCAAGCCAGTTGGAGTCGTCATCGCTGTCGCCAATTTGGTCCATAACGTATATGGTATCGC
>JAEWWM010000074.1 GCA_023458915.1 Bacillota bacterium | reverse complement strand
AAATAAAAAGATTTTTTACTGATGTCAATAAGTTACCTATTGACGTTACAGATTTAAGAATTCATAAATCTCAAGTTTTAATGAAAATAAAAAATATAAATGATAAAAATTCTGCAGAAAGTTTACGCGGGAAATTCATTTATGCTTTTAAAAAAGATATATCCCTTAAAAAAGACCACTTTTTTATCGAAGACCTTAAAGGTCTTCAGGTTCTGGATACACAAAGCGGAACTTTTTACGGCATCTTAAAAGACGTTTTGCATACTGGTGCTAATGATATTTATGTTATTGTGGATTCAAAAAATAATGAGTATCTTGTTCCGATTATAGATGGAACGGTAAGTGATATTGATTTGGAAGGCGAAAAAATTTTTATTAGCCCTATTAAAGGAGTTTTCGATGCAGATTGACGTAATGACGCTATTCCCCGAAATGTGCGAAGCTTTTTTGTCTGAAAGCATAATCGGTAGAGCGCGCAAAAATAGGCATTTAGACATAGCCTGTCATCAAATACGTGACTTTGCATATGATAAACATAAAAGGGTTGATGATACTCCCTACGGCGGCGGAATGGGCATGGTTATGATGGCGGAGCCAATTTTTAAATGCTTTGAGCACGTTTGTAATTTGCGCGGGACTCGTCCAATTTTGATTTACATGTCGCCAAAAGGGGAAGTCTTTAATCAGGATGTCGCTAAAGATTTAAAAAATCTCCCGAATTTAGCTATTCTTTGCGGGCATTATGAAGGCGTGGATGAAAGAGTTTTGCAAGAAATAGTTGATAGGCAAATTTCAATAGGAGACTATGTTTTAACAGGTGGGGAATTACCGGCTTTAGTACTTGTGGACGCTGTTTCGAGGATGCTCCCGGGTGTTCTTTCAGAGAAAATATGTTTTGAAGAAGAAAGCCATTACAGTGGACTTTTAGAGTATCCGCAGTATACAAAACCTTATGAATGGCATGGCAAAAAAGTACCTGAAGTTTTAATTTCAGGGCATCACGCTAATATTGAAAAATGGAAAAAAGAACAGTCGATTCTTGAAACCAAAAAATATCGCCCAGATATTTTTTAAACATCAATAAAATGTAAATATTGCACAAAAAATTCCGAGTATTTTTACAAAGCACACAATCGATTTGTTAATTTTGAGCTTTAAGTAGTGATTTAAACCAAAAAATATATTTTTTATTGACTAAAGTGATGATTATGTTATAATATATCAACATTAGAATATTTTTGTAGATAATAGCTGCTATTTATGATAAAAGCTTTAAATTAAGCGGTAAGGGGAGAGGTATTATGTACGTTAAAGAAGTAATAGTTCAAAATCAAGTGGGACTTTATGCTAGACCAGCAACTTATTT
Organism: Bacillota bacterium; assembly: GCA_023458915.1. Lineage (GTDB taxonomy): Bacteria > Bacillota > Clostridia > Oscillospirales > Acutalibacteraceae > UMGS1491. The sequence goes on along the minus strand of JAEWWM010000074.1, from coordinate 11,712 downwards.
TATTCAAAAAGCCAACGAATTTGAATCTTCAATTTGGGTTGAAAAAGAAGAAAGGCGCGTTAATGCTAAAAGTTTGCTCGGTATTCTGTCGCTTGGAATTATTGGCGGAACAACTATTCGCATAATTGCTGATGGAATAGACGAAGAAGAAGCTGTGAATCAGCTTGTCCAGCTTGTTGAATCGGGATTTTCAGCTGGCGGAACGTCTCCACTTCAGGTGTAAGGATTAGATTTTTTTAACTATTTCCCCTGAATTTTTAAATATAATATTCTCTTCTATTACTCCTCTGACCATTGAAGTTGGATAAACGGAAGTGTTACTGCCGAGTATTGTACCTGGGTTGAGCACGGCATTACATCCGATTTCGGAATAGTCCCCTATAATTGCACCGAATTTTTTAAGTTCGGTGTTTATTTTTTCGCCGTTTACTTTAAGAATAATTTCAGATTTATCTGATTTAACATTCGAAGTTATTGCACCTGCGCCAAGGTGAGCTTTGTAGCCTAAAATTGAATCTCCTACATAGTTAAAATGAGGTACTTGAACTTCGTCAAATAATATAACGTTTTTTATTTCAGTCGAATTGCCAGCGACTGCGTTCTTGCCAATTATTACTCCGCCTCTTATAAAAGCACCGTGCCGAATTTGGGCATTTTCTTCAATAATTGTGGGCCCTTCAATATGAGCAGATGGAAACACAGAAGCTTTCTTTGAAATCCATACATTTTCCTTTAATTCTTCATATTCATTGCTTGGAAGATTTTTTCCCGTTTCTATAATAAAATTTTTTATAAGCGGCAAAACTTCCCACGGGTAAAAAATGTTTTCAAATAGGGGAGAGGCCAGTGTTTTTGATGTGTCTAAAAAATTCTTGTAAAAAAGAAAATCTTTTTGCATAAATGAATTAGAATTAAATTTTTATTTCTAAAAATTTAATTCTTTAACCTCCAGTTTAAATATAAATTTTAACTTTTTATTAATTTGTGAAAGTTTGCGAAATGGGGAATGAAACTATAAATTCCGTTCCGCCGCCTTGGTTACTTGTGACTTTTATGTTGCCACCGTAAGATTCTGTAATATCTTTCGCAATAGCAAGGCCAAGTCCGGAACCATCAATATTCATTTTCTGAGATGCACCTGATCTATAATATTTATCAAAAATCTTATTTATTTCATTTTTTTCAATTCCGATTCCTGTATCTTTTATTTTAACAAACACATTTTTGTTTTCTTCATAAACTCTTATAAATATTTTGCCGCTTTCTTTATTATATTTAATAGCGTTTTCAATAATGTTGGTGAGAACCCTAGCAATTTCATTTTCAGGAATTGAAACGTAGATGCTTTCGGAATTCACATTTATATTCATTTCAACATTTCTTTTATCTGCAAGTGGTGATAACTCTTTTACATATTTGTTAATTTCAATGCTTATGTTACATTTCCCCGATTTTTCACGCTCAGTTTTTGATGTATCCAGTATGCTGTTTACAAGTGAGAGTAATCTGTCGGTTTCCGAGGCAATAATGCTATAAAACTCTTCTCGTGTTTTTCTGTTATATAATTTTTGCTGCAAAAGCTCCATATAACCTTTTATTGAAGTAATAGGAGTTTTTAAATCATGAACAATATCTTCCATGTTATCAGATTTTTTAATCATATTTGTTAATCAGCCACACGAAAAATCAGGCAAACTTTACCTGAGAATTCTATAAGCATATTTCACCTCTTCTTGTGTTTGCTGGGCTTCTTTTCAATCTAAACTGGATTTCGTTAAAAGTTAGGGAAACATATATATACACAAGCGAGCTGTTGAACGAAAAGCAAATTTTTTGAAAGATTTGCGTTCCAATCAGTTTGGAAAGAAGTGCATTTAGGCAGGAAGCTCATCTTCCGAGGCAAATCTATAACCAACACCTCTAACAGTTAAAATATAACGTGGGTTTTCAGCTTGCTTCTCGATTTTTTGGCGAAGGTATCTTATGTGCACGTCAACGGTTCTAGCATCTCCACAAAATTCAACGTCCCAAACCTTTTCCATTAATTGGTCTCTATTAAGTACTCTTCCTTTGCAAAGCATTAAAGAAGTCATGAGGTCGAACTCTTTCATAGTGAGATCCACGAGCTTTCCGCTTTTCATAACTGTTCTTCTTGCTAAATTCACGGTTATTTCGCCGCAAGTTAGAATATCGTTATTTATATTTGTTATGTTTGAATAATTTCTTCTGCGAATAAGTGCCTTCACTCGCGCGCATAATTCTTTGAGGCTAAAAGGCTTTGTAATGTAGTCATCAGCGCCCATTTCAAGTCCCAGAACGCAATCAACTTCATCATTACGCGCTGTTAAAAGAATAATAGGGATTGTCCGAGTATCTTTGTCTAATTTGAGTCTTCCACAGATGCTAAGACCGTCGGGTGGCGGCATAACCCAATCCAAAACTATAACATCTGGGCGGCACCGCTGAACAGCTTTTAAGAGGTCATCTCCGTTCGAAAACTCTTGCGTTTCAAATCCATATTCTTTTAAAGCGAGCGCTGCAAGCTTTCTTATGTTTGGCTCATCGTCTGCTATGTAGACTGTTCCTGCTCCTGATTCTGACATAATTAAATAACACACTCCTGAATTAAAATTTTATAACAAGTAAGTAAATTAAGGCACGCTAATAACTGTATTAAATCTCAAAAATCAATTAACCAAAATTTGACTATTTTTGAAATATGGACATTATAATACAAGTTTAAAATAAATACAAATAAATTAAAAATAATTATTTTTTATATTTGGTCTTGTACTTTTGTAATATTATAAATATTATAAAATTCCATAATATGAAAAACAATTGTCAAATTTGACGAAAATAAATCGTTTCTGCAAGTATGCTTCGTATGAAATGTAAGTATTTTAAATAAATTAAGTGCTAATTTGAAATTAATTTAAATTCCAATATCATGCAATATAATACGATTCTTTTTATATTTACAATATTTTTGACATTTTTTACATAAGCATCGTATTAAAAATTTATGCAATATTACAATTGACATTGCCTGCAGTTTATATTAAAATAAAAAATAGTCATTTAATTACTTTTATTTATCGCAGAATGGAGCAGCCTGGTAGCTCGTCGGGCTCATAACCCGAAGGTCGGTGGTTCAAATCCACCTTCTGCAACCAAAATCAATCCCCACAACTAAGCGGTTTGTGGGGATTTTGAATTTTTAAAATTATTTTTAAAAATTGTAAAATGTTCAAGTTTTGTTCAAGAATGTATTTTGTTAAGCAGTAGTTGAATCTTTTAATAAAACTTTTTCAAGTGCGTTACTTGCTTGAACCTGAGCTTTTTTAAATGCATGACTATATGTGTTCAATAATGTGGAAGCTTGCGCGTGGCCTGTTCTTGATTGAAGAGTTCTAATATCTACACCGGAAGCAACTTGAAGTGTTGCGAAAGTATGCCTTAAGCTGTGCGGAGTAATTTGTGGTAAACTATGCTTTCTTATAAATTTTTCAAGCCAAAAATTTATTGTATCCGGATTTATTGGTTTACCTCTTTCTTGAACAAATAAACGATTTTCTTTCCCTTCCCAATCTTTACCGAACAACATTTTTCGTTCAAACCACCACTTTTTATATTCTTTCAAAATTTCTATTACAAATTTAGAAATGTCAATAAACCTATTGCTACTATGCGTTTTTGTTGTAACTTCAACAACACCTTTTCCTGTTTGGTACTGTGAAGCTTTAGAAATACTTATGATACATTTTTCTTCGTCAATGTCTTGCCAGCTTAACCCACAAAGTTCTCCTCGCCGAAGCCCGGTAAACAAATTTATGATTAGCGCAGTTTTTGCTCGTATATCTTCTTCATTTAAAAGTAAATTCAAAAATTTTCTTGCTTGCTCATCATCAAGATATTTAGCTTCCTTTGGTCTGACTTTAGGTGCTTTCATATGTTCCGATGCCACATTAAAAGGGATTAATCTTTCTCTTTTAGCAGTTTCTAAAATAACGGAAATTAACCTATGATGGTGTAAAATTGTTTTTTCAGATAACCCTGAGTTATCAATATTAATTTTAAATAGTTTTTCTATTGGCAAATTTAAAGTTTTACTTATTCTTTCGGCTGTATCAAATTTTATATTCTTTCCGTTTGCTGCTGTACTAATGGTTGAAGATGATACACTAACCATTTTTGAAAATTTTTCATAGCTTAATTTTCTTTCTTTTAAAACTTTATCCAAAATATTAGATTTAGCAAAACTTTTAATTTTGTTAACCTCGCCATTTGCAAAACTTTTATAAAATTCTTGTAAGTAATGTGCTTGCAATTTTTCAATTTTAATATGTCCAATTGCCGGATAGATACGAGTTAGTAAACCTTTGTACCTTTCTATAGTTTTAAAAGCCAAAGATTGATGTGCAATCCAATTTTCAGCGTATTCCTTAAATGTAGTTTTTCCGTCAAAAGCAATTAATCCTTTTTTTAATTTGTCTTCAAATAAAGTTGCTTGCTTTTTGGCTTGATTATCTGCTGTACTTTCTCTCATATTTAAAGGAGGCTTCCATGTTATACTTTTGATTTTTTGCTTACCGTTTTCATTTTCATCAAGATACACTCTTATTAAATATGATGGTAATCCTTCTTTATTCCTGCGTTTCGTTATGTGTGCCATTGCTTTCTCCGCTCTTTGATTAATTTTTTCGTTCTTCTTCCGCTAAAATTCTTATCTGACTTTTTATTTCATCAGTTAACTTTACAACTTCTATGGATTCGATGGAATCTGTATTGCTCATGTGTTTTTCATAAATTTTTCTGAGTTCATCTTCATTGTGCCCGGTCATTCCTAAAATCATTTTATTAAAGCCAGATTCGACGTTTTGCACGTAATGCTTAAACAATCCCCAGTCATGTAGAATTGCAACTTTATGTCCACTTTCATTTTCAATTCTTTTTTCTTGTTCATCTAGATATTTTTTGCCTTCTAAAAATTTGTTTGCGCTTTCTGCCTTTCCAATAGGATTTTCAAATAATTCTTCCGGATCTTTTAAAAGATTTTTAAGTTCGTAAAATGAATATGCCAAACTTTGTATACCTAGACATTCAAAAAATGAATTAAAAAATTCCGAGACATAATGTTGATTTTTTTCATTCATATCTCTCAAAAAAGCTATTGCATTATCAGATAATCCTGTCACTTCTCCAATATTTTCATTTTCAGGTCGTCCGGCATTTGCTTTTCCAATCAAATAGTTAAGACTTACACCGAAGTAGTTAGCAATTTTATTGAAAATTTCAATATCTGGTGTGCGCTCAGCTTTTTCGTAAAAACTAATGCTTGCTCTTGAAATTCCAATTTTTTCAGCCAGAACATCTTGAGAAACTCCTTTTTCATTTCTTAATTTTTTTAACCGCTTCGCAAACATATATTTTACGTCCAATGATTCATAATTTTGCATACTTTTGTAAAACCTCCGAGATTTTGAAAATTTTAGTGTTGACAATGTTTTTACCATATGCTACCATACTGAGTAGAGTTATGTTATAACTTTTTAATTTTTGGCCTTTATCGACACAAATGTTTTCTTCGCTATTAAATTGTACCCTATATTAACATAACTTGTCAATATTTTTCTGGAGGAATTTTAAAATGAAGCAAATTTATAACTTGGCGTCAATACATAACACAGCACAAAGATGCAAAAACGAAGGTATGCCAATATCTGAAAAGGCGATACGAATCTTTGTGAAAAATGGTAAAATCCCGGCAATAAAAAGCGGAACTAAAGCTTTAATACTATGGGAAAATGTTTTGACTTTTATAAAAGAGGGCAACGCTTAATGACGGATGTATTTGAAGAAATAAAATCACGTTTAAATATACAAGATGTAGCACATTTTTATGGTATTAAAATTTCACATAAAAATAAGGCTTTTTGTCCATTTCATGAGGACAAGCACCCATCTTTAAGCTTTAAAAATAATAAGCTTTTCAAGTGTTTTGCGTGTGAGGCTAAAGGCTCAGTAATATGTTTAGTTATGAAGCTTTTTAATTTAACGGCATTACAAGCATCTAAAAAACTATCAGAAGATTTTAATTTAGGACTTTTTGAAGAAAAACTATCACCTAAGCGGTGGAAAGAAATACAGAAACAAAATCAAAAAAGAAAAACCGTTACATTAACAATCGGTGCATATATGGCATGGAAAGAGAAAACAGAAAAATGGTTTATATATGTTTTCAGAAATCTGTTGAGAATATTTATAAGCTATACTCCCAAGAACTTCGAAGAACCCCATAAAGCGTGGAATTTAGCGGTTGATTATATGGAACACATAGAAGAAATATTAGAAAAATTTAGATTAAATTCAAGAGAACAGATACTTGATAGTTACGACATCATAAACGCATGGAAAGATAAAATTCAAAAAGAAATTGAGGCATTATAAAATGACAGATGAACAATTTGCAGAAAAAATTCAAAATAGCGGTATTTTAAAGAATTATCATCCTGAAACACAAAAAGAAAAAGCTCTCGAAGTAATCGAGAACTCTTATAACAATTTAATTTTATTAGAAAACGAAGAAAAAATCAATGATGAATTTAAAGAAAAATTTAAAGGTACAGGGTATATTTCAAAAAATAATTGCACTTATCTAAAAGTTTATTCAAAACAACAAAATAAAGTTGTAGAAAAACTTTTATGTAATTTCGTAGCCTTTATTGACGAGGAAATAACAGTTGACGACGGTTTAGAGACACACAAGATTTTAAAGATTAGAGGAAGACATGAGCAGGGTTATGATTTGCCTAGTATTAGTGTTCCAGAAAGAAATTTTGGTAGTATGAATTGGATAACTGGAATGTGGAATGCAAAATGTATTATTGAAACCGGACAATCGATCAGAGATAACATTAGATGTTGTATTCAAAAAATCTCTAAAAATATAAAAGATAAAACTATATTTAGTTTTACAGGTTGGAAAAAACTAAATGGGAAGTGGATTTATCTTCACAGCGGTGGAGCAATTGGCGTAGATAATGTAGAGGTGGCTTTAGATGGAAGATTAGCAAAATATAAATTTCCTGAAAGTTCTTTCTTAAATTCAGAAAATTTAAGAAAAATATTTGATGATTTTATAAATATTGCACCCAAAAAAATTGTTCTACCGCTTTTAGCGTTCGTATTTCTAACACCACTAAATGAATTTTTAAGGCAAGCGGGTTACGAACCGAACTTTGTTTATTATTTGTTAGGCAAAACCGGTTGCGGAAAAAGTACAATTTCAGCTTTGTTTTTATCATTTTTTGGTAATTTTTCAGGCACAGAGTTACCTATGTCGTTTTTAGATACTGCAAACGCGATTGTGAACAAGGCTTTTGCAATAAAAGACAGCTTAATTTGTATTGATGATTATAAACCGAGTAGCCGTTCTGATGTAAACATAATGGATAAAACTGCACAAAATCTAGTCAGAAGTTATGGTGAGCGGACGGGCAGGCAAAGGCTTAAAGCCGATAGTACCGAAATGAAGCAAAAATATCCACGAGGAAACGCAATATTAACAGGAGAACAGACCCCGAATATCGGCGAAAGTGGTACGGCAAGAATGATTATTTCAGAAATCAAAAGTGATGATATAAATTTTGATAAAGTATCAAAAGCGCAGGAGAACGCTAAAAACAGCGTTTATAGCGGATTTATGAAAGCATACATAGAATGGCTTCAAAAAGTGTTTTTAAATGAGAACGAGGAACTTTTCATAGAAATTTTAGGAAGTGATTTTGAAAAATACAGAAATTGTTTTTGCAAGAATTTAGGTAAAACAGTTCATTCACGAGTGCCGAGTATGCTTGCATTTTTAAGAATAGGGTTTAATTATTTTGTTGAGTTTTGCGGTTTAGAAAAAGAAGAAAAAAGTTTATGGAAAAAAGAGTTTAATGATATTTTAAAAAATTTAGCAAAAGACCACTCGGAAATTTCTTTGACAGATAAGCCAACGGTTAAATTTATCAGCACTTTAAAAGATATGATAACAAGTGGAGCGGTTAAATTTGAAGAAAAAGATAACCTCTCTTCCGATGATAATGATATAAATAAAATTTTAATTGGTTACTATGATGATGAATACTACTATTTTATACCAAAGATTGCCTACAATCAGGTTTGTCGCTTTTACAGCGGACAAGGTGAAAATTTTACCACAAACTTAAATGCTCTTTTAAAACAGTTATCAGAAGAAGGCTTTATTAAATCAGAACAAGGCAGAAATACCATCACCAAACGTATAAATCATAAAGTACGAGCAAGGTTTATTCACTTTTATAAAGATAAATTTGATAACTTGGGATGTATGCCTGAAAAAGAGGTGACAGAGGTGACGGAACTTACGGATGACGTGGAATTGCCATATTGAATAATTGTTATAAGAAGAAATTCGAGGTGACGCAGCGGTGACACAAAAAGAAAAGCGGTGACACTATCACCTTGAAATCACCACAGTTTTTCGAAAAAGGTGACATTCAAAACATAGATAAAATCAAGCTTTTAAGGCAGTTATCACCTTTGTCACCTAATTTAAAAACATAGAGGAGAAATTCATCTTATGAAACATAATAAAACTGAAAAAATAATATCCGCTTTACTTAGCTATTCAACAGTTAAGGAAGCCGCTAAATACCTTAAAATGGCTGAAAGTACGCTTTATAATTATCTCAAAGATGAGAACTTTAAAGAAAAATACAATGAAGCAAAAACAGCTACTCTTAGTCAAACAACAGGCTATTTACAATCAAATATGGCAAAGGCAACAGAAAATATCGTAAAACTGATTGATGATAAAAAAACACCGCCACAAACACGATTAAATGCTAGCAGAACTGTCTTAGAGTACGGAATTAAACTCACGGAAAGCATAGATATTTTACCAAGAATTGAACTTTTAGAACAATCACAAAAAGCAAACAAGGAATAAAAAAATTAGAGAAATTTAGAGATTTTTGGAGGTTAAACATACTATGAAAATTAATCAAAGGTTACAAAAGCTAGAAAGCGCCATTAATACCAACTTTTACAAAATTATTTTCAAGGATGGTACACATAAACATTTAAGCAATTGGGGATTGCTTAAATTTTCAATGAAAATTGCTTAAATTTTCAATGAAAGTGGCAAGAGAAAAAGCTGATTAAATAGAAAAAATAGAATCTCTACAAAACGAAGGAAATCAAAGTTGGATAAATTTGTGTATGGCAATTGCGAGGTGTTGGAAATAAACATACAAAGCAGGTTGGACAAACTCGAAAATAACATTGATTGTTCGCTGGTAAAAGTGTGGTTTGGTGATAACACCATACAAAGTATGACATTTTTAAAATTTTTAAAAATAGTGATTTCGGATATGTTTAATGAGGAAAACTCAAATAAATTTGATGTAAATAATTTTGAAATTGTAAAACTACATAAAGACTATGGGTTATTACCAAGCTTATTGCCTATTTTGATTAAAGTGGGTAAAAATTGTATTTGTCAAGTGAAAAATCAGCCGGATATTACAGTTTGAAAAACCAGCCACCTGACATCAAAAAACAAGTGTTTTTAATAAAATAAAAATGTTACTGGTAAACTAAAGTAAACCAAATATGGCAAAGAAAAATCCGCCACCCAAACCACTGTGTATAATCGTAAAGAGATAGTACACAGGAGGTAAAGAAAGGTAATGGTGGGAACACAAATGTATGTAGAAATACAAAAACGCAAACAAGCAGGATATTCGCAAAGAGCAGCAGCACGAGAGTTAGACATTGACAGAAAAACAGTTAAAAGATATTGGGAAATGAGCGAGGACAAATATGCCCGGTATATGATTGACAGCAAAAATCGAACTAAAATGCTAGATCCGTATCGTGATTTCATAGTGGAGCAATTAGAGGAATATCCGGAAATCACAAGTGCGATAATCGACTCCAAACTACGGATGGATTTTGTGGAATTTGAGCCGTCATATCGGAGTGTACGCCTGTATGTCGCCAACTTGAGGGAAGAGCTGGGGATGCCACAAATGAAAGCTGTGCGGCAATTCAGCAAAGTGGCGGAACTACCGCCGGGAATGCAAGCCCAAGTGGATATGGGAGAACAGAAATTGCCGGACATGTACGGAAACAATACGAAGGTGTACATATTTGCGATGGTAATGAGCCATTCGCGCAAGAGATATGCTATACTACAAGATCACAAATTTAACGCCAAGGAATTTGTAGCGGCGCATGATATGGCTTTTCGGTATTTCGGTGGCAGAACAAACGAAATTGTATATGACCAGGATCGGGTGATGACGGTATCAGAAAATGCAGGTGACCTTGTTTTAACAGAAATTTTTGAGTCGTACACTAAATATGCGGGATTTACGGTTCATCTTTGCAGAGGCGCGGATCCGCAAAGCAAGGGCAAGATAGAGCGAGTAGTAGGATATATTAAAAACAACTATCTCTCTTGCCGGAAATATTGCGGTATCAGTGAATTAAACAGCGGACTGATGACGTGGCTTGACCGTGTGGCAAACGCCAAAATTCATGACACAACAAAGATGGTTCCGAATCATGTATTTATAGAAGAAATTAAACATTTAAAAGCTGTGCCAACTCTGTCCGCGGCGATCACACCTAAAACAGCGGCAATCAGGAAAACAAATGTCGTACATTATCTTCAAAATCGCTATGAATTGCCACGAGGCACATACTTCCCGGGGCGCATGGCAAAAGTCGCGGCGGACGCGCAGTCAGGAAAAGTGGCTTTCTATGACGCGAAAACAGAGGAGTTATTGGCTTCGCACAACATTTCTTACTCTAAAGGACAATTTGTGTCATTGCCGAAAAACTCAGAAAGATTTCAAGCAATAAAACATGAAACGCTGAAAAACAAGGTTTTACAGTCATTCGGCGAAGAACAAAGTGCAGAAAGTTTCATTGCAAAAATCATGGAACTTTATCCACGATACATCCGCGATCAACTTACCATTATTGCCAAGTGTCAAGAAAATTATCAAAAGCCTGAACTCCATCGCGCGCTGTGTTACTGCGAAAAACGTGAATTGTTTAGCGCCAACGATTTTCGCGATACACTTGAATATTTTCGCCAAGCTGAACCTATTGCTGTAATCAAACCTGTAGTATTACCATTTAAATACAGCATCATTAGGGCGCAAACACGTCCTGTCAGTGCCTATGCCGCAGTAACTCCGGGAGGTGAAAACCTATGAATCCTGAACTTATTTCTCTTGCCAAGCAGTTCCGCATTAATATTTTGAAAACCGGAAAATTCACAGCCCCGGAAAATTTATCCAATGAAGAATATCTTCTTGAAATTTTCCGTGCTGAGCGGGCAGCTCGTGAAGAACGAAAAACAAAGGAACGTCTTAAACAGGCAAGACTTCCGGCTTTTAAAACCTTTGAGGAGTTTGATACCGATTTCCAGAAAGGCATCACCAGAAAGCAGTTAGACCTTCTTGCTAAACTCGAGTGGATCGATGGACTGTACAACCTTATCTTGATCGGCCCTCCCGGTACCGGCAAAACACATACCGCTCTCTTGATGTGCTAAAGTAGAAATGGACACTAAAAAGATTGAAAATATATAATAAAATCTTAGGGAGTGTCGAAAATGATAAAAAAACCTGTAATAGTAAAAAGAGAAATAAAGCTTGCGTACATAGA
>JAEWWM010000073.1 GCA_023458915.1 Bacillota bacterium | reverse complement strand
GTTCTATGTACGCAAGCTTTATTTCTCTTTTTACTATTACAGGTTTTTTTATCATTTTCGACACTCCCTAAGATTTTATTATATATTTTCAATCTTTTTAGTGTCCATTTCTACTTTAGCACATCATCTGTGATATAAAGTTTGCTGTCTGAAATGTATGCAACTTCGATTTCGTTTTCCATAAAAGAAATGCGATTATTCGTGATTTTTAGGCTAAACGCATTGTCTATTTGACCGAGGATTATACTTCCGCCAACAAATCTTATATATTTAACGATTTCATTGAAATTTTCCTGAGTTTCACCGTTAAAGTTATTAAGTTGCTGAACAATATTTTGAAATTGAAATGTCCAGTCATTGCTTGTTTGAGTAAGCTGAGTGCCTATTGTTTCTTTATACTGCTCAAATTCTGACGAATTTGTATACGAGGTACTTATTTGGCTTAAAAGCTGACTGTCCGCAACTTGGAATGATTGCGTCACTTGCTCAGATGAAGTGTTTATTTCGCCTGTCACACTTTGTTTATATTCATCTGAAATATTTTCAGCTTTGATAGTTCCTGTGTTTATCCAGTCGGCATTAATTCCGATTGCAGTTAATACTTTAGCTACAATGTTTCCTTCTGCCGTCATACCGTGCCAAGTCTGACCTCCATCGTAAGACACAGCAAAAGCTTCCCTTGTTTTGCGCCAAATTATCTGGCTTTCCGCAAGAGTTGGTTTGTCGTGCGCATAGCAAATAATAGAACCGTCATCTTGTTTTTCAACTGTTTCGTAAATCCCCATTGCATTAGACATTAAATTACTAAGTTGTTGAACTGATAAATCATAAACAGAAATTTGCTTCTGAGTTTCAATTTTCGCAGCCTGAACAGCTTTAGCCGATGCCGAATACCTTGTGCTTTCTTTTTTGTTCGGAGTTTCTGCGTCTGCTGAATATGTTTCAAAACTTCCAAAAGTGTATGAAATAGAGCTTATAAAACTTTGATAAATATTGCCTTTTGTGTCTTTAATTATTGCCACGTCTCCGCTTTCTACTGCAGGATTCGAAAGAGATTCTGTTTTAAAAGGTCTAAACGTAAATCCGTTTAATTTTTGCCCGATTGAATACGCTAATCCTTCGATTCCGCTTTGTGCCAAAGGATTGTCTTCAATAGTTATAACGTAGCCATTTTCTCCGCTTAGATATGGAGTTTCATTTTCATCTATGGGTATTATCTGAACCCCGGTAACTGTTATGTTATCTAGCGCTATTTCATAGGATTTTATTCTTTCAATTAGCGCATAACTTCCCGGAGTTTCAAACTTTGAATAATCATACCAAAGCAAATCAAGAGTGCCGTTATAATTGATTCTTGCGAAATTCCCTGAAAGCTGTGCAATCCATGAAACAACTTCTCTAAAAGTTGTTTTTTCATCTGAGGATCTGGCATCCACAACATAGCCGCTATTTAAAAATGTTTGAGTATTTAAAATTATCCCACAGCAGTTACAGGCATCTTGCAAGATATTAAAAAGTGTAGCAGGGTATTGGAGTGTACTGGTTTTGTATGGCTTATCAAATTTGCTCATGTTATCAAGCGCAGTAATAGCAATAGTAGAACTTCCGAAAACGGCCTCGTCAACTGTAAAATATCCTTTTGGAATCCACTCGATTGTAGAATCAGGAAGTTCAAGCCCTATTTGAAGATTAATCAGTGCTTTTTCAAAATTGTATTCATTAAATCTGCCGTCCAGATTATATAGAGTAATACTTAATTCATTTATTATCGCGCTTCCAATTTCAAAAGAATTTGATGGTGAAACGCAGTCTTCAATTGTGATTCCGCCCTCCATAATATCTTCATCCGTAAGGTTCAGAACAGTTTCATCAGCAAGCTCTACCCTTGCTTTTGCGTGAAACTTTCTTCCTGATGTGTAAATCAAATCTCTATATGCCTGTGAAGTATTTACCATGATTTCACCCCCAACTATCCATTGTCAATTTTCAATTGTTCATTGGTTAGATTTCTATAAAGTCACAAGATGCGCTTTCTATAAGTTCTCTTGTCCAATCAAAATATGGTACTGTCATGTCACCTGTATAAAAATCTTTTGATATGTAAGTTCCGGTCATAATGTCAGGATAAGTTAAAACTACTTTCACGCCTCGATTTTTCATAAAATCCGCAATTATGCTGCATTCTGCCCATGTCATAGTAGCCCACTTACACACAAGCTTTCTTTTTTGAGCAACAATATCTTTGTGCATAAGTCCATCAAGTGTTCTTCCTGAATCATCACTTGACAGATCCTGTAAACTCCATGTACATCCTTGCGGCGTTTTTACAGCCACTCCGTTAATTTGAAAAAATGGCATTTTACACCTCCTAAAAAGCAAAAAAGAACCACATATTTCCGAAGAAATACATGGTTTCCAAAGAAACTCTTATTTATATAATTTATTATATACTAGTTTTTATTATTTTTCAAATTCTTTTAAAAGTTCGTCGGATGTAACACCTAGAACTTTTGCAAGAGATTTAAGTTCAATATCTGTTACAAATCTTTTTCCACTTTCTATTTTTTGTATTGCATTTTTATCCAAATCTATGCCGTTTAATTGCAGCATATCTGCAAGCACCCGTTGTGATGTTCTGGGGTTCATTTCCTTTCTTAGCTTTGCAATTTTCTTACCTGAGATATTCAAACTACCGTCCGGATTCTTATTTTTATACAATACTATCACCTCTTATGACATTTAGTGATTGTCAATATTAAAATTATATGGTAATATGTAACCATTAATGACACTCACTAGCTGTCAATACAAAAGGTGATAGGAGAAGTTCATATTGAAAATATCCGGAATAACAAGAAAGCTTGATAAGCTGGGAAGAATTGTTTTACCGAGCGAATATAGAAAAGAACTGGGGTTTGTCAAGCAAGAAAGTTTAGAAATATTCCTTGTGGTTGAAGGTATCTTGATTAGAAAACATCAGAGCGTTTGTAAATTATGCGGCCAGAGTGAGGATTTAATGATATTTAAAGGTAATTTACTGTGCTTGGATTGTATCAGTGAACTCAAAACAAAAACTCTTTAATATATATTTAGATAAAATTAAGCTCTTA
>JAEWWM010000072.1 GCA_023458915.1 Bacillota bacterium | reverse complement strand
GTTCTATGTACGCAAGCTTTATTTCTCTTTTTACTATTACAGGTTTTTTTATCATTTTCGACACTCCCTAAGATTTTATTATATATTTTCAATCTTTTTAGTGTCCATTTCTACTTTAGCACATCATGCTGAAATACGATAGTGTTCACGGACATTTTAAAGGCAATGTAAAATTTGAAGAAAAATTCTTACTTGTGAACAATGAAAAAATCGCTACTTTTTCAGAAACTGAGCCTGAAAACATTCCATGGGGAAATGTAGGTGCAGATTACATCGTAGAATCTACTGGTGTTTTTTGTACGACTGAAAAGGCGGTAAACCATCTTAAAAGCGGTGCTAAAAAAGTTGTGATTACCGCTCCGGCTAAAGATAACATTACCCCTACTTTTGTTTGCGGAGTAAATTTGGATACATACAGAAAAGAAATGGATATTGTCTCAAACGCCTCTTGCACCACAAATTGCTTAGCACCACTTGCCAAAGTTATTAACGATAATTTCGGAATTATTGAAGGTCTGATGACAACAGTTCACGCTATCACAAACACACAAATGACAGTTGATGCACCATCCTTAAAAGATTGGCGTGGCGGAAGAGCTGCTAGCGGGAATATTATTCCATCTTCAACTGGTGCTGCGAAAGCATGTGGTTTAGTAATTCCAGAGCTTAAAGGAAAGCTTACAGGAATGTCTTTTAGAGTACCGGTTTTAAACGTTTCTGTAGTAGATTTAACTTGCAGGCTTGAAAAATCAACAACGTATGAAGAAATTTGCAAAGCTGTAAAGTTTGCTAGCGAAAACGAAATGCAAGGAATTTTAGGTTACACAAATGAAATGGTTGTTTCTTCTGATTTTATTGGAGATCCAAGAATTTCAATTTTCGATGAAAAAGCCGGAATCATGCGGAACGAAAATTTTGTAAAATTGGTTGCTTGGTACGACAATGAATGGGCGTACAGTTGCAAAACTCTTGACCTGATTTCCCATATGGATAAAGTTCAGCATTCCTTATAATGGCTTTCTTAAGAATGCCCCAATTTTTACTTCTCTTTCAATTGGAATGAATAACTTTTGCATTGCGTGAGGGGCAGATTCAACTTCATTTCCCCACTCATCAAGTATTTTATTTGCAGTAAAATTAAATGGTTTTCCGCCGGGCTCTAATATTTCTAACTCATCGCCTTTGAAAAATTTATTCCGCTGTGATATTTGCATGAGTCCATTTTCATATCCATCGCAAACTGCAACCACTTCATACTCCTGAATATTGCCGCCGTTATCGTAAACTTGCCCCGGTCCGTTGCCAAAATAAAAACCTGTGCTGTATTCTCTATGGCTTATTTTATAAGCTTCTTCTTTTATCCAAGGCTCAAGTTTAAATTTCTCGCCCATTTTATAAAAAGCATTAAGTGCGTTTCTGTAAGCATTTGTTACAACAGCAACATAGTAAGCAGATTTAGCTCGACCTTCAATTTTAAAACTTGATATACCTGCTTTTAAAAGCTCCGGAATGTGTTCTATCATACATAAATCTTTTGAATTGAAAAAGTGCGTACCGTTTTCATCTTCTATGACAGGAAAATACTGATCTTTTCGTTTTTCTTCTACTAGATTATATTTCCATCTACATGGTTGGGAGCAATCTCCTCGATTCGCGTCTCTGTTTGTTAAATAATTGGATATCAGACACCTTCCTGAATATGACATGCACATTGAGCCATGCACAAATGTTTCAATTTCAAGTTTTGGGTCTGTTTTCGCTCTTATTGTTGCTATCTCATCAAGCGATAATTCTCTTGCGAGTACAACTCTGGACGCTCCCATATTATAAAGCGATCTTGCAGTCAAGAAGTTCACTACGCCAAGTTGTGTGGATATATGTACATTAACATCTGGCGCAGCTTTCTTGGCAATATCTAAAACGCCCAAATCTGCAATTATGAAGGCATCTATTCCGATTTCTGCAGTTTGAGCCAAAAATTCAGGCAATCTTTCTATTTCATCGTTTCTGGGCAATGTGTTACAGGTTAAATAAATTTTTTTCTTTTGATTGTGGCAAATTTCAATCGCTTTTTTGAGATTATCCATGTCAAAGTTTGATGGCGATGCTCTCATTCCAAATTCTTTGCCGGCTAAATAAACCGCATCTGCCCCAAAATTAATGGCGGCAAGCAGTCTTTCTATATCTCCAGCAGGAGCAAGAATCTCTGCAGTTTTATTGTTTTCAATGCTTTTCAAGTTTTTCGCTCCTACAGTATAATTTTGAGTTTAAGAAATTCAACATATTTTTCGCGCTTATGCTATTATTATAACACAAGTTCAAATTCTTTTTGAGAACTTCGATAGAAGGTGTAGTATATGAAAGTCGAAAAATTAAAAGTTGGCAAATTACAAGCAAACTGCTATTTTATAAGCCAAGATAACGATTTAATTGTTGTGGATCCAGGTGATGATTACGAAAAAATCAAAGCTAAAATCGGAAAACATAACTTAAAAGCTGTTTTTCTAACTCACGGACATTTCGATCATAACGGAGCACTGAAAGAATTATTGAATGATTACAAAGTTCCGGTAAATCCACTAACCGTCGAGAGTTTTGATTATCAAATTATTTCTACGCCTGGCCATACCGAGGATTCCGTTTCTTTCTATTTTCCAAATGAAAAAATAATGTTCACGGGGGACTTTCTATTTCGTGGAACTATCGGAAGAACAGATTTTTCGAGTGGTAGCAACCAGCAAATGAAAGAAAGTTTAGAAATGATTAGAGCATTCCCTGATGAAACCACTATTTATCCAGGCCATGGTGAAGAAACTATTTTAGGTAAAGAAAAACCGAGATTTGATGGATATTTTTAAAACTGGTGATGATCCTATGAAAGAAAAAATTTGGGCCTACTCTTTTGATATAGGTGAAATCTGTATTGCAGAAAATAATCTTGGAATATCAAAAGTGTTTTTTAAGAATTCAGATCAAAAAACCTCAGATGAGTTTATCGAAGAAGAGACTCCTCTAATACGCAAAACTTCAAATCAATTACGAGAGTATTTTGAGGGCAAAAGAAAAAATTTTGATATTCCGCTATCTATAAAAGGTACAGAATTTCAAAATAAAGTTTGGAACGAGCTTAAAAATATCCCCTACGGTAAAACTCTAACTTATAAAGAAATTGCAGAAAAAGTAAATTCTCCCAAGGCCTGCAGAGCCGTAGGACTGGCAAATAACCAAAACCCTATTTGCATAATTATTCCTTGTCACAGAGTAGTTGGCAGCAATAAATCTTTAGTTGGGTATGCATTTGGCGTTGAAACAAAAAAGTATTTACTTGATTTGGAAAGCAGAAATATTTGAGTAATTTTATCAAAAAACAAGGGGCTAAAAATGAAATTAAATTTTGAGTTTTACAGTCAAAATGCTATTATTTTAGCACCTAAACTTTTGGGAAAATTACTTTGCAGAAATTTGGATGGAAAAATAATTAAACTCAGAATAACCGAAACTGAAAGTTATTTTGGAGAAAAAGACACCGCATGTCACGCCCATAAAGGTAAAACTGAGCGCACAAAAATTATGTATGAAAATGGCGGTTGGGTTTATATTTATCTCTGTTATGGAATTCATTATATGTTTAATATTGTAACGGGTGTTAAAAATTCCCCAGAAGCTGTTTTGGTGAGAGGGGTTGAAGGTTTTAATGGTCCGGGAAAACTAACAAAAGCTTTGAAAATAGATAAGACTTTAAATGGCGAAAACCTTGTGAAATTGGTGCTAGTATATAAGTATGGACACGAAAAGTTGAACACCATATTATAATAATAAAGAAAGCGAAAAGGAGTTGTTCAACATGGCAAAGAACCAAAAGAAATACACGCAGGAGTTTAAGCAACAAA
>JAEWWM010000071.1 GCA_023458915.1 Bacillota bacterium | reverse complement strand
ATGAGCAGCTGGCCAAGTTGATGAAAAATATAGAAATTCAGCTTGAACTTAAAAAAAGCGAAATCGTAAGCGACGAGGAGCTTGCAAATGTTTCGGGCGGAGTAACGAAAAAAGGCGTTGCTAGATTTTTTATAAAAAGCGCTTGCATACTGGGAATTGGCGCATTGGGAACTGTGGCGGGTTATGGCATGGGTTATGGTGTAGTGCAGGGTATTGGTGATGAAATTGAAAGCGATGACGGAATGGATATAAAATATATGACTTACGGCGGAACTGCGGGAGCACTCGCAACCGCGGGAGTGAGTGGTTACCTAGGTGTATTGCTCGGAAATGCCATTTGTAAAAAACTTGATCTGGAAGAGTTGGAAGAAAATAAAAAGAAATAAAATTTAAGAAAAATTAACAAGTGAGGTCGCAGTTTTTAACTGCGACCTGCTTTTTTATGTGTTTTTTCAAGTCCTCTTTTTTTAATTTTAATTATTTTTGGAGGATTTTTTACAGAAGCAATTAACTTAGGGAATTTTTCATTTTCAACAGGTTTAAAAAAATCTCCGGCAAAATAATCAATGGACTTAGTAGCCGAACTTATATTTTCCAAAAATCCTTTAAAATTCATAGCTTTTGCATGAAGCATAAGAATATAATAATAACTTACAATTTTGACTTTTTGAGCATATATCCAGATGTGATTGTTATAATCTTTGTAAACTTTTTCATTCTCCAAAAAATTTCGAATAACTCCAAGCGATTTAATAAAATCGTTTATTTTAAGGGTATTCATAGAGTGCAGTATGCTTGTGCTTCTGCTTGTGTAATTGTAAAGTGCTTTACCTAAAAGAACAATTTTATCGGCGTAATAAAAAAGTTTTGGAGAAGTGGATATATCTTCAAAGTACATTTCGTCAAAAGTGAGATTATTATTAAAAAAAAGTTCTCTTTTTGAAAGTTTATTCCATACGAAATAATGTATACCCATATCTAAAATCAGTTTTCTGAGTGCTTTTGTTTTTGAATACACTCCTGGGAAAGACGTAAATGGCATGTACATTTTAAGATCTTGTTCCGGGTAATAAAGGTTAAAATTGCAGCAAGCTATGTCTGCGTCGTTTTCAATAGCAGCATTATAAAGCGACTCTAAAAATTCCGGCTCGAGATAATCGTCGCTGTCCATAAAACCTATATAATCTCCACAGCAAATTTTTAGTGCCGCATTTCTTGCGGAAGCAGGGCCTTTATTTTCCTGCGTTATAAAAATAAAATTTTCGTTATTTTGGCAAAACTCTTTTATTATATCAATACTTTTGTCATTTGAGCCGTCGTCGACTATAATCACTTCAAAATTTTTAAAAGTTTGATTTTGAACTGATTCAAGTGCTTTTTTTAAGTATTTTTCAACATTATATACAGGGATTACTAAGCTTATTGCTGGATTTGCCATATAAATATTTCTCCTTAGATTTATATCAGGCTATCTTCTTCGGCAGCTTCGAGTTTTTTTGCCGTATCTGAAATATTGCCTATGCGCGAAAACGGCGCAAATATTATTATGGTCATGAAATAAGTTATAATTCTCCAGACAAGTATAGCAGATTTTATTGTGCTTTCTGTAAAAAATATTCTGAAAAATACATAAAAACTTCCTTCAGCTGCTCCAGAGCCTCCTGGAAGCGGCATAAAAGACGAAATCATTATTACAAATGCCTGACCGGTTATCATGTCAAAAATACTGGCGCCAGATAAATTAAATGTTTTATATACCATGTAAGGAATTGAAAATATAAGTGTAAGCTGAATTACGGTAAAAAAACACGCCTCTGCAAGCATTTTTTTATTTCTGTAAAGCTTAGAATTGCTTTCATGAAAATATTCTAATTGTGCTTTTACTTTTTGTTCTTTTTCGCTCACATTTTTTATTATTTTAATTTTATTCAAAAAATTAAGTATCCAATTTATAATAAGTAGTGTTAATTTTTTGTTAAACGAAAACATGAAAACAAATATTATCACCAAAGCATGAGATATAAAACCAAACGCAGAAAGCCACATCATAATGCCGCTAAAATTTCCGCGAAAAATACTAAGATTGCAAATAAGTGAAATTAAGCTATACAGAGTAATTATAGTTTGATAAACCAAAAATTTTTGCACTAAAGAAGACGAAGCAACTCCCGGATCAACTTTTTGGTTTTTCATGCAGTAAAGCTGCATTGGCTGACCACCTATGGCTCCGGGGGTTATAACGCTAAAAAATTGACCAACTGCCGTTGATTTTAAAGATTTTTTTAAAGTATAGCTTTTGTCATAATTGCCTGTAAATTTAAAGAGAATATATGCATCAATAAAAACGTTTAAAAATTGGCACGCAAACCCGGCTGTAAGCCACCACCAATTAAAATTTGCAACGTTTTCAATAAGATTTACGAATCCATTTTCGGAGACAAAAAAATATACCACAAAAGCAATAGGTACTAGCAAAGTAAATATATTAAAAATAATTTTCCAATGTGATTTTTTATCCACTATGTCCCCCAAAAAGGATAATTTGCGAAAAAATTCAAATTCAGCCCCAAAATAATATAATAAAAATAGAATACCCTTATATATAGCATAAAGTCAAGCCTTACAGGCATATAATTTTAAGTTAAACTGCATTATCAAAGGACAACTCTTTTCGAATACTATAGCCAATATGAATGAATTTGACGCAGCACGAAAAATGGGATTAAAAGCCCACTTTGCGTAAATTCTGGCTAAAGTTTTTCGGAGGGGTGAACGGTGGGTGCCAAAATTAATAATAGAGGGGTCAAGGCGACTAGAAGGAGAAGTAAACATCCAAGGAGCTAAAAATAGCATTTTACCTATTTTAGCGGCTTCTATAATATGTGAAGATGAGTGTATAATTCATAACTGCCCTGATATATCGGATGTTAAAGTAACAGCCAAGGTATTAAACTCTTTAGGATGCAAAACACATTTCGAAAGTGGCACGTTTATAGTGGAATCAACAAATATTTCCAAAAACGATATCCCATATTCGTTAATGCGAGAAATGAGATCATCTATAATATTTTTAGGTTCTCTAATTTCCGCAGTAGGGAGTGCAAAACTTTGTTTACCAGGTGGATGCGAACTCGGCCCACGTCCAATTGATTTGCACCTCGATGGGCTTCGCCAGATGGGACTTAGAATCAATGAAAGCCACGGCTTTTTAGAATGTGATATAGGAACCGGGCTTACGGGTTGTAATATTGCTCTTTCTTTTCCAAGCGTTGGTGCTACTGAAAATTTAATACTTGCTGCTGTTAAGGCAAAAGGCACGACAGTCCTCACCAACACGGCAAAAGAACCTGAAATAATGGATTTTATTAACTTTCTTAATAAATGTGGAGCAAAGATAAAATGCTCAGATTCAGGCACCATAATCATCGAGGGAACTTCTAAATTTCATGGAACTGAGTACACTATAATTTCTGACAGAATCGCAGCGGTTACATATATGGCCTCGGCGGCATCAACAGCCGGAAGCTTGATTATAAAAAATGTTATAGAAGACAACATAAGCTCAGTTATTCCTATTTTTGAAGAAGCGGGGTGCATAATAAGGCAGCTTGGAGAAAATATTTTGAAAATTGATGCTCCCGCAAGGCCTTATTTTAACCGTTTAATTAGGACCATGCCATATCCAGGTTTTCCGACTGATGCGCAGGCTCCTGTTATGGCAATGACAACAATAGCTGACGGAACAAGTATGTTCGTTGAAAATATCTTTTCAAATCGCTATAAGCATGTAGGTGAACTTTTAAGGTTAGGAGCGGACATTAAAGTTGAAGATAAAGTTGCTATTGTTGAGGGGGTTAAAAGACTTTCCGGAGCGAATGTAACGGCTTCAGACCTTAGAGGTGCTGCGTCGCTTGTGATTGCCGGGCTTAGCGCAGAAGGTATTACAGAAATATCAGGACTTAGCCACATAGACCGCGGATATGAAAGCATAGAAGAAAATCTTCGCAAAATCGGAGCTTCGGTAAAAAGAGTTTAGAAACAATTAATATAAAAAATTCAAAATAAAATTTAATATTAGCGAGCCACCATTGTGTGAACCCCTAAACAATTGGTTAGGGGTTTTCCCTTTGAATAATTTCTCCAAAATTCCTCAATATATTTCTTGACATATTTATGTTTTTCGAAGTACAATTGTGGTAGCATTTTTTATAGTTATTTTTATTAATTTTTATAATAAATTTATTTACGCTTTTGAACTGAATTGAAAAATTTTTGCGAATACCCAGTTGGTATGTTTCGCTTATATTATATTCTAAAAAAGTAAATGACAAACCTGTGTTCGGCTTGCTTCCATTTTAAAATTTTATTTTAAAATGGCGGTTTTATGGGTATTGTTTAATTAAAAATTCAGTTGTAAAGGTTTTAGGAGGTCGCAAATCGTTTGAACTTAATAATAATATTAATTTTTATTGCGTGTATGGCTGTGGCGTTTGCACTTGGCATACTTTATAGAAAAATGCGGGCGGAAAAATCAATTTCTTCAGCTGAAAGAGAAGCTGAAAAAATAATTATCAACGCAAAAGAACTTGCTGATACTACAAAGAAAGAAGTTATACTTGAAGGAAAAGAAGAAGTACATAAATTTAGAAACGAAACTGAGCGTGAGCTTTCTGAACGCAGAAGGGACGTTCAACGCCAGGAAAGAAGAATTCTTCAAAAAGAAGAAAATTTAGATAAAAAAATGGATGGCCTGGAATCCAAAGAAAGTGCTTTAAATTCCCGAGTGAAAGAAATTGAAAATAAGTATGCTGAAGTGGAAATAATAAAAAAGAATCAGTTTGATATGCTTGAAAAAATATCTGGATTTTCAGTAAATCAGGCGAAAAATTTCTTACTTGAAAGTCTGCAAGACGAGCTTACACATGAAAAAGCAATGAAAATTACGATGTTTGAGCAGCAATTAAAAGAAGAATGCGAAAAAAAAGCACAAAACATTCTTTCGCTTGCTGTTCAAAAGTGCGCTTCTGATCATATTGCCGAGGCGACCATCTCTGTTGTCCCACTGCCAAGCGATGACATGAAGGGAAGAATTATAGGTCGCGAAGGCAGAAACATTAGAACCATTGAAAACCTTACAGGTGTAGATTTAATAATTGATGATACTCCCGAAACTATAACTTTGTCGGCATTTGATCCAGTTCGCAGGGAAATTGCGCGTATGGCTCTTGAAAAACTGATTGCCGACGGACGTATTCATCCGGCAAAAATAGAAGAAATGGTAGAAAAGGCACGCCGAGATGTTGAAAAAGAGATCAAAGAGGAGGGACAGCGCGCTGCAATTGAAGCCGGGATTAACAATTTGCACCCTGAAATTATCAAGCTTTTGGGCAAACTCAAATACAGAACAAGCTATGGTCAGAATGTTCTTAATCATTCTCTAGAGGTTTCTCATCTTTGCGGAATGATAGCTTCTGAGCTGGGGCTTGATGCTTCTTTAGCAAGAAGAATAGGTCTTCTTCACGATATCGGTAAAGCGCTTGACCATGAAACCGAAGGTTCGCACATTGAACTTGGAGTTAATGTTGCGAAAAAATATAAAGAAAACGAAGAAGTGATTCATGCAATTCAATCACATCATGGTGATGTTGAGCCAAAAACTGCTTATGCTTTCATACTTCAAGCAGCAGATACAGCTTCTGCTGCAAGGCCAGGTGCCAGACGCGAAAATTTAGAAAATTACATTAAAAGGCTCGAAAAGCTTGAATCGCTTGTTTCATCTTTTGCCGGAGTGCGCGGATGTTATGCTATTCAAGCGGGTAGAGAAGTTCGAGTTATGATAAAGCCTGAAATTGTGAACGATGAACGCATGATTCCTTTAGCCAGGAGTATTTGCAAAAAAATCGAATCGGAGCTAGATTACCCAGGGCAGATAAAAGTCAACATAATAAGGGAAAGCCGTGCAATTGAGTACGCAAAGTAACAAAGCGAAGAATTATATTATCAAAAATTTCTAAAAATATTTGTCTACGTAGTATTCCTTGCTGTTTTTAAAATCTGATTCAATTTTGGAATTGATGAAAAGTTTAATTTGTGAGTGTATGGTGGTGAAAATTTATGAGAGTTCTGGCTATTGGCGATGTAGTTGGCAAAAGCGGCGTAGAGTTTCTGAAATTTAAACTTCCAAAATTTAAAGAAGAAAATAATATAGATTTAACTATAGCTAATGGTGAAAATTCAGCTGAAGGTAATGGCATTCTTCCGGATTCTGCACGGCAGTTGTTAGGCAATGGTGTAGATATTATCACAAATGGTAATCATACGTTTAGGCGCTGGGAAATATTCGCTTTTTTGGGTGAAAACCGCCGGGTACTGCGTCCTTACAACTACCCAAGCAAAAAAACTCCAGGCGTGGGATTTTGCAAGCTTACTATAAATGGTATTCGGGTGTGTATTATAAATATTTTAGGCGTTGCCTATCTTGAAAGCATGAACCTTCCTTTAGATGCGGTCGACGAAGCTTTGAGTAAATGCAACGATTGTAAAGTTAAAATAATTGATTTTCACGCAGAAGCTACCGCTGAAAAAAGGGCTTTCGGTTTTTATGTTGACGGCAGAGTGTCGGCAGTATTTGGCACTCATACTCATGTTCAAACATCCGATGAAGAGGTTTTGTTTGGTGGCACGGGTTATATTACAGATGTTGGTATGACCGGTGCTATTGATTCGGTTCTTGGCGTAAAGAAAGAGATTTCCATTAAAAGAATGAAAGATAGAATGCCTGCCAGGTACGAAAATGCGGTTGGTCCCTGCAAAATGGAATGTGTGATTTTTGATATTGATGATGGTAGCGGGAAAACGAAATCAGTGGAAAGATTTCGAGTAACGTAGTAATATAATTAGCTAGTAGAAAATTAATATTGGGGGCTGTGTTAATTGATAAGTGGTCTGTGTTTGAAAAATGCGATTATTTCGGGTGCTAATAATATTTTAAAGAATAAAAATCACATTAATGATTTGAATATATTCCCTGTACCAGATGGCGACACAGGTACGAATATGTCCATGACCATTTCTGTAGCTACCGAATTACTTAAAAAACTTGGAGATGATCCATCAGTCGGCGAAGTGGTGAAAGTATTTGTTCCTGCGCTTTTAAGAGGTGCAAGGGGCAATTCGGGTGTTATACTTTCCATTCTTTTTAAAGGTTTTTCGCAGTTTTTTTCTGACGCACAAAGTATTACAGGTACAGATATTTCAGAAGCTTTGGGGTTTGGTGTTAAAGCGGCTTATGGCGCTGTTACAAAGCCAACCGAAGGCACTATGCTGACCGTTGCTAGAATGGCCTTTGAAAGAGCGCAAAAGGCTGTTAAAATCAATAACGACGTTATTTATGTGTGGTCTGAAATTTGCGCGGGAGCGCAGGACGCTCTTAAAACTACGCCGGATTTGTTGCCTGTTCTTAAAAAAGCTGGGGTTGTTGATGCCGGTGGCAAAGGACTGTGCTTAATTTTTGAAGGCATGATGTCTGTTTTTAAAGATGGCGTTATTATGGATGCCGAGTCCAATGAAATTGACATTCAAAAAGACGATGTTTTTAAAAATGCCGCTGCGGAATTCGACTCTGATATTACTTTTACATATTGCACAGAGTTTATAGTCAAGCGTAGTGCGTTTTGTAAGTTGAACCCTTTCAGACTCAGGAATCGTTTGCAAAAAATCGGCGACTGTGTTGTTGTGGTGGATGACGAGGAAATTATAAAAGTTCATGTTCATACTGAAAATCCCGGTAAAGCCCTGGAAGAAGGGGTTCGGTATGGTCAATTTTTGAATGTTAAAATTGAAAATATGAAAGAGCAGCACCGTTTAGCCGTCGAAGCTAATAAAGCAAAGCTCGAAGCAAAAAAAGAAGCAGAAAATTTTGAAAGAAAAGCTCCTGAAGAGGAAATTGGTTTTGTTGCTGTTGCTGCCGGAAGCGGAGTGATTTCCCTTTTTAAAGATTTAGGATGTGCAAATGTTATAAGCGGTGGGCAGACCATGAATCCTAGCACCGATAAAATAATAGAGGCTATTCTCGCAACTCCTGCTAAAATTGTTTATGTGTTTCCGAATAATAAAAATATTATAATGTCCGCGCAGCAGACAATAGCGCTTATTAAAGACCGTACGGTAGTAGTAGTGCCCACAAAAACCATTGCTCAAGGCATTTCTGCAATTCTTGCTTATAACTTTGAAGCAGGTATTGACGAAAATATAAATTTAATGACCGAAGCTGCATCCAAAGTTAAAACAGGTCAGGTGACTTTTGCGGCAAGAGATTCCGAGTTTGGCGGATTTAAAATTAAAGAGGGAGACATTTTAGCTCTTTCTGACGGTAAACTCGTATTCACAGAAAAAGATCCGGTTAAAGCTGTCGCGAGGCTCACGAAATCTATGGTTACGAAGGAAACAGAATTTTTAACTATTATATATGGTGAAGGCATTAGTTTAGAACAAGCCGAAAATGCAAAAGAGATGATAAATTCATCTCTCAAACGGCCTGTGGATATTAATCTTATAAACGGTGATCAGCCGATATATCATTTTATAATCTCAATAGAATAGTAGACGTGGAGGTGCCAGTTATGGCATCTTTATTCAAAATTGATATAAAAAATCTAAAAGGTGTTGGCCCTAAAAGCGCTGAATTCTTAAGAAAGCTCGGGGTAAACACCATTGGCGATCTTACTCAATTTTTCCCGCGTACTTATGAAGATTGGAGCGCTATTCAAAATTTAGCTTCTGCTAAAGGACGTAAAGACCAGTGCGTGAAATTAAAAATTTTATCTAACGTAAACTCTTTAAAGCTTAGAAGTGGTAAAATTCTTTATAAGGTTGAAGCGACCGACGGGCAAAATTTTGCTGATATTGTTTTCTTTAATAGTAAGTATAGCGCAGAAAGTTTAATTAAAGGAGAAGAATACTTATTTCGTGGTAATGTTACAGGGAATTTATTAAAATTTGAAATTGTATCGCCAAAAATTAAAAAAATTACTGATGCTTTAAAACTTTATCCGGTTTATCATCAAACTAAAGGAATAAGTTCAGCTAAAATAATGAGCCTAGTTAAAAATGCTCTGGAGCTTTTGCCGAAAAATATCTCTGAAACTTTGCCGGAGTGGATTTTAGAGAGCAATAACTTATGTTCTTTGAGTTTTGCGATTGAGAATATTCATTTTCCGAAAGACCGTCAAGCTTTGAGCGCGGCAAGAAGGCGGATTATATTCGAAGAACTTTTTATTTATCAGCTCAGCATGAATTTTATAAAAAAGCAGGCTCGCCAAAAAACGGAAGTTAAAATTTTGAAAGATTATTCAAAAGAATTTTGCGATTCGCTTCCTTTTAAAGTAATAAAATCGCAGGAAAGTGTTATAGCAGAATGTATTTATGACATGAAAGAGAGCAGCTTTTCCATGAACCGTCTTTTGCAAGGGGACGTTGGATCCGGTAAAACCGTCATAGCTGCAGCGCTTGCTTACAATATGGTAAAAAGCGGTTATCAAGTGGCGGTAATGGTGCCGACTGAAATTTTAGCAATTCAGCACTATAAAACATTTTTAAATTTTTTTGAAAAGTTTGGAGTAAACATCAGACTTTTAAATGGCTCGATGAAATCAAAAGCAAAGAAATTTGCGAAATTTGAAATTGAATCAGGATTTGCGAATATTGTTGTAGGAACGCACTCACTGATTTCAGACGACACTACATTTAAAAACCTCGGTTTGATTGTAACAGACGAGCAGCACAGATTTGGCGTAAAACAAAGATCGAGCCTGGTAAATAAAGGGGTCGCACCGCATGTTTTAGTAATGTCCGCAACTCCGATCCCGCGAACGTTAGCTATGATTTTATATGGCGATCTTGATATATCAGTTTTAAGCGAAACGCTTCCCGGTAGGCAAAAAGTAGATACGTTTCAGGTTGATGAAAGCAAACGCCACAGGGCTTGGAATTTTCTTAAAAAAATAATTAATGAAGGCGGGCAAGGTTATGTAGTTTGCGCAAGTATTGAGGAAAATGAAAATGAGATCGAAGATGTTACAAGTTATAGAGAAAAGATGCTAAAAAATGGATTTAAAAGCAGCGATGTGGCAATTTTGCACGGTAAAATGAATTCCGCTGAAAAAGATGACGTAATGAAATGTTTTATAGATGGCACTATAAAAATTCTGGTTTCAACTACTGTTATTGAAGTCGGGATTGATGTTCCGAATGCACGGATAATAATTATCGAAAACGCTGAGCGGTTTGGAATTTCACAGCTTCATCAGCTCCGTGGCAGAGTGGGGAGGAGCAGCTATAAATCATATTGCATATTAATATCCAATTCAAAAAGTCGCGATGCTCAGCGTAGATTCAGTGCTATAACAAATTCAGGCGATGGTTTTTATCTTTCAGAAGAAGATTTAAAAATCCGAGGCCCAGGTGACTTTTTTGGGGTTAATCAGCATGGAGTGCCTAATGTAAATATTCCCCTAGGATATGAAGACATGGCGCTTATCAAACTAGCACAAAAATCTGCATCGGAATTAATGATCCGTGACCCGAGTCTTTCCGATCCAGAGTTTAAATTTATTAAGCATAAGATAAAAATGGAGGTGCCGTATTGCTCTCTGTAGGAGTGGACATGGTGGAAATATCCCGAATAAAAAAATCTATGCAAAATAAAAAATTTTTGAAGTTTATACTTGGAAGCGAAGAATATTTCGAACTTGAAAAAAAGAAATTTCCTATTCAGAGTGTGGCTGCTAATTTTTGCGCAAAGGAAGCTTTTTCAAAGGCTATTGGAACTGGGGTACGCGGGTTTGGAATAGAAAATGTGCAAATTTTAAGAAATGAACTTGGCAAGCCGTACATTTTTTTAACAAATAATGCTCTTAAAATAGCGCAAGATAGAAATTTGGACTTTTCCGTAAGTCTAACTCATACTAAAAATTACGCCTGCGCGGTGGTTATTTGCTTTAATAAAGGGAAATAAGAGGGAATTTTGTTATGGAAAAATATGAATATTTAAGAACGATAACTTTTGATATGGTAAAAAGTAAATTGCCCGAAAGACTTCCCGAGGCGAATAAAGGAACCTTCGGAAAGCTTCTTTGCATTTGTGGTAGCAAAAATATGCCCGGAGCTGCATTTTTCTCTGCAGCTGCAGCTATTAAATGCGGAGTTGGTCTTGTGGAGGCTTTGATTCCAAAGTCCATTTACGAATCAACATCCAAGAAGATTTCTGAGGCTATTTTTTACGTAGTGCCAGAAGATAAAAATGGGTTTATCACCTACAAATTTTTAGGTGATATCTTAAAAGAATCTAAAAAATGTACCGCGGTTTTGGTAGGCTGCGGGCTCGGCTGGAACCAAAGCACAAAAAACATAACTTATGAACTGATTCGAAACTTGAATATCCCACTAATAATTGATGCTGACGGAATAAACGTAGTATCTGAGAATATAGATATATTAAAAGAAGCAAAGACGGAAATCATTCTAACGCCCCATCCAAAAGAAATGTCGCGGCTTACATCCAAAGATGTTGAAACGATTGCTGCTAATAAAGCAAAATATGCAAGAGAATTCTCTGAAAAATACGAGATAACAACTGTTTTAAAAGGTAATAAAACTGCCATAGCGGATAAAAACGGCAATGTTTTCATAAACACTACAGGGAATTCAGGTATGGCGAAAGGTGGAAGTGGTGACGTTCTTTCAGGTATGATAAGTTCTTTTTTAGCTCAGAGATTGTCTCCAATTGATGCAGCAGTGTGCGCGGTGTTTTTACATGGCATGAGTGGTGATGAATGCAAAAAGAAATTTTCTTCGGTTTCTATGACACCGACTGATTTGATAAATGAACTTCCAAATGTGTTTCTACAGTTTGAATAATAGGGTGATTTGGTGAAAAAATTCATAACTTTTTTATTTTGCGGTTTTTTAGCATTATTTTTAGGAGGATGTGCAAAAAATTTATTAAATGATTCAGTGGATTTGGTCGCAAATTTTGAAAGCGACGTTAGTCTCAAAGAAAATAATAAAAAATATGAATTTAAAATTTTGCATACTCCTGAAGGCATAAATACTATAACTTTTAAAAAGCCCGAAAATATAAAAGGCCTCACGTTGTCTTGGGAAAACGGAAAATACAAAATTTCCATGAAGGAACTTTCAGGGGAATTTATCGCTGAGCCTTTAACAGAAAACTCTTCCATAGGGCTTGTTGTGAAAATTCTAAATTCTTTAAACGATCGTGAAAATCTAAAATATGTGTCAAGTCAAGAAGGAGAAAACTTATTTAAAGGTAAATGTGAAAACATTGACTATGAAATTAAAGTAAATAATCAAGGCAAAATAATGTGTATTATGATACCTGAGCGTAATATAACAACTGATTTTAGCTATGCGTGATTGTTGATAATCGACATTTTTTAAGATTTTTATATCAAAAAAACATAAAAAATTAACGAAAGCGAGAAAAGGTGCGAAAAAACGGTTGACATAAGGAGGAGGTGTATGATAAGATAAACAAGCGCCTAAAAATGAGAAAAAGGCGAGAGGACCTTGAAAATTAAACAACGCAAGATATTATTAGATGTTAGACTTTAAAGTCTGATGTTATAGTATTTTAAGACCCGTAATTAATTTTGAGATTTTTAATCTCGGATAACAAATAAAAAGATACAGCTAGTGTATCATTTTGAGCACAAATTGCTCTGATTTCGATTTGATAGCTTGGGCTTTAGTCTTAGCTTTTAAATACAAATAATTAGAGAGTTTGATCCTGGCTCAGGACGAACGCTGGCGGCGTGCCTAACACATGCAAGTCGAACGGAGTTTTGGAGCTTGCTCCAAAACTTAGTGGCGGACGGGTGAGTAATGCGTGAGCAACCTGCCTATCAGTGGGGGATAACTTCCGGAAACGGATGCTAATACCGCATATTGTACATAATTCGCATGAATAAGTGTATAAAAGGAGCAATTCGCTGGTAGATGGGCTCACGTCCGATTAGCTAGTTGGTGAGGTAATGGCTTACCAAGGCCGCGATCGGTAGCCGGGCTGAGAGGCTGAACGGCCACATTGGGATTGAGACACGGCCCAGACTCCTACGGGAGGCAGCAGTGGGGGATATTGCACAATGGAGGAAACTCTGATGCAGCGACGCCGCGTGAGGGAAGAAGGTCTTCGGATTGTAAACCTCTGTCTTCGGGGAAGATAATGACGGTACCCGAGGAGGAAGCCACGGCTAACTACGTGCCAGCAGCCGCGGTAATACGTAGGTGGCAAGCGTTGTCCGGAATTACTGGGTGTAAAGGGAGCGTAGGCGGGCTCGCAAGTTGAATGTCAAATCTATCGGCTTAACCGGTAGCCGCGTTCAAAACTGCGGGTCTTGAGTGAAGTAGAGGCAGGCGGAATTCCTAGTGTAGCGGTGAAATGCGTAGATATTAGGAGGAACACCAGTGGCGAAGGCGGCCTGCTGGGCTTTTACTGACGCTGA
>JAEWWM010000070.1 GCA_023458915.1 Bacillota bacterium | reverse complement strand
GGATTTCCGGCAATTGCAATTATTTTTTGATTTTGTATTTTTGGTTCTAAATCTTTTTTAACTGAAGCGACTTTTTTTGATTTCCTTACTTTAAGTTTCAAACTTTGAATAAGGCTCATTTATCGGCGTCAACTCCATTATGATAATTGTTGTCATTTTCACAAGATTTTAGATTTGCTTTAACATCAGTTCAAGTTCAAGAAAAGTGACGAAGAATATATGCCTATTCGTTGAGGAATTTTGATTGAAAAATAATTTTTATAAAAAAAATTATGGTCTGAACAGGTTTTAGGGCAAGTCTATTGTTTCTACTATTATTTTGCGTGCATCTTCGTTTCTAAAAGCTAATACGGTTCCTCTTACAAAATAAGCTGCAGGATCTCCGAGAGGGCTTTTTTGCAGTGCTTTTATTTTTGTTCCGGGAATTATTCCAAGGTCAAATATTCTCCTTTTTTCTGAGCCACTGAATTTTAAATTCAGCACCTTCAGATGCATTCCTTCAGAAGACTGATTTAGCGGCATTATAGTTGTTTTCATGTTTTGCCTCACTCATACTATTTTTTATAGACTATGAAAAAATAGTATAAATGTGAGATTTTTAAGGAATTTTTTTATAAAATAACGTTTCTTTACGTTCTCCGCTCGCCGGCGGCAGGCGGAGAACGTAAAACAATTATAAATAAAGAAATATTTTCAATTTTTAAATAAAAATTCCCGCTTAATTTTGATTTTAAGCGAGATGCGGCCAACAAAAACTAATTATTTGATTTTACCGAAAAAATTTTTCATCTTTTAGCATGTTGTTAAAATTTCTCGAGTTAGTTATATATTTACCGGTTTTATTTATATTTTCTAGTTTTTCAAGATCGTCCTCCATGTTTTCATCATCGTTAAGAAGTTGTTCTATAATTTCTGTAATGTCCTTTAAATGTCGAATATTGAGTTCCGCTTCGTTTTCGTCTAAAAGTTCTTGAAGTAACTCAGCGTCTTTTAAAAGTTGCTTTACAAACAAACTTTTAAGATCTCGTGTAAACTCCTTTTCATTTTCTTTATCTTCGTTTTCATTTTGGTAACGATTTTTTAGATTTGAAAGGTTTTTATACACTCTACTGTCGTCTTCGGTATACTTTTCAAAATTTTTGAACTTTTCAAGTTTTTTATTATCTGTAATTTTTGATTTGCTAAAATTTATTATATTACCTATGGTTCTGGCGAGTGCTCTTGAAAACTGCCATTTTTCTTTAACTCCATCATCAATTTCATCGGATGTTACTTCTGGTTCTCGTTTCCATTTTCGAGTTTTAATGTTTTCTCTGTATTCTCTAAGTTCGTCTGTTATACCTACTTTATCTTCTTCTTCTCTTTGCCGCTTTTTAAGGGCTTCTTTTCTTTCTGTTTCCTTCTTAATTATTTCGAGTGCTCTTTTTTGAATTTGAGCTCTGATAATAAGCGGATTTATTTCGGAGTCCTCTTCTTCTCGTAAAAAAGACGCTAAAATTATTACGCATTTTTCATCATTTTTACTTCTTTTGGATTTTTGCTGCCTGTACCAGATATTAGACAGTGCATTTTTTATAACTTGTTCTAAAGCTTGAATGTATCCTAATTTAGTCATGTTTTCTCTTAGTGGTTCGTCGTGTGCTCTTCTGATTCTTGCGCCATCTGTATTTACAAGTTCGGTAATTTCTTTTTTAAAATTTCTCATGGATGTGTTGTTAGAAAGTTTTTGAAGCGCTTCTGCCAGCTCTTTGATTCCGATAATATTTTCAGAAGAAGACATGCTTTCGCTGTAATTTATAAAATTGCCTTTCAAGCATGATTGCATTAATGTTTGTGCTTTATTTTCGAGTGATTCCCCTTCTATTTTTTCTGCTAGTGTCTCATTTTCATTTTCAGCGGATTCGTTTTTTTCTTCTGTCTCATCTTTATTTATTTTGTTTTCTGTTTCTTCAGGAGCTTCTTCCGCTTCTTCTTCATTTCCATCTGTTTTGTCTTCTGTTTCTTCAGGAGTCTCGTTTTCTGTTGTTCCTTCCTCCGTTATTTCTGGCGATACTTCTGTTTCTTCTTCGTTTTCATCTAGATCTAATTCTTCGTCTTCATCTTCGTCTTTTTCTTCCGTAAGTTCCGCATCGGACTCAGTTGTTTCCGTTTTTTCTTTTTTATTTTCTAATTCTATATTGTTTGCAATTTCCATCCATTTTAGATTTTCGCTGATACTATCAGATTTCATAAATGGCGCATCGCTTATGTCTTCGTAATCTTCATTTTTAATATTTAATACAAGAGGCGAGGTTTTCGCAGATGAAATTTTCGGCTGCCTATTTTGCGTTTTTTTGCTTTGAAAACTCGATTTTATTTTTTTGAAAAATTTTGAAATTTGTAATGCCATGTTAACCCTCCGCTTTTGACTTTTTTTATCTTAGTGCTTGTGTTAAGGCTAAGGCAGCTTTGTTCATGATGTCAGAAGTTTTGGTGTATGCCTTTATTGATAGTTGAGATATTGTGTCTATCTTATTAGATTCTAGCGGAGATTTTTCTATACCTTTTTCATCATATTCTAGCGGTTGTTTTTCTATTTCTATTTTAGCTTCTGCTTTTAAAGGGTCGCCCCAACGCGAAAATGTATGGTAATCAACATCTACTTTTCTAAGAAGTCCGAAATAAGATATATTACCCCACACAAAAAGCACATAAAAATTCATTAATCCTGCATAATCTGTAAGTTTTTTCAAGCTTGTTGCGGATTCACTCATAAGGGACATTTCATCGGAATCAGTGCCTAGAAGGCTGCTTGTCAAAAGTCCATCCATAGTGCGAACAAAATATTCGTCATAAACGTCGTAGGTTAAAGTAATGTTAAGCGAGCCTCTAAGGCCTGATTTTGGCATTTGAACTCTGGGTATATCATTAATTTCGTCCGGCCATGATATACCTCTGAACATTTCTGGTGTTTTTTTGTCATCGCCATAATCAAAATTGAGGCTTGTCGGATTAATTTGAACAGGAAGAGGATCTTCGCTAGTGCGTCCGTAAGTGCCGGAGAAAATACCGCTTTTTTCCTCCATAATATAAAAAACAGCTTTTGAAACAATGCTGAAATCATTTAAAACGCCGGTTCGGTAAGCGGTGCTGAACAAGCCCATAATAAATACCACCCCTTAACAGTTGTAAATTTATTTAAATATCACAATAATTTTAGAAAAATTATATGATTAATATTAAAATATGTCAATATTTTGAAAATTTAAAACTTGTTTTATTTGGTGGCTTAAATTCGGGCGATGCAAAAAAATATAATTTTTAGCATTGCCTAAATATCCGCATTAAGGAAGCACTATTTCTCTTCCGCTTACAGCTAAAGGGGGAAAACGTAAAATCCGTCTTTTGTCTTTTACACAAAATTTTAAAATAAAGGCAAAATATGCTATAATTTAAAAATAAAATAAGCTTATAGTTTTTGGCGGAGGGTCATTTTTGAAAAATAAAATTTTTATTTTTGGGATTTTATGTGTCTGCATAATTTTTATTTCAGGGTGTAGTAACGGTAATTTTTTTAATATTCAAAGCGTGATGAACCCACCGAAAGTTTCTTCGGAGCAAGAGGAAATTCAAAATGCTATTAAAGATTACATAAGATCTGATGTTAAATGGGAATCCCCTTTGTTTGAAGGCAAATATTCTGCTGTTATTAAAGCTGATTTAACAGGCAAAGGCGAAGACTGGAGAATTGCTTTTTATAAGACTTTCGGAGAAACTCAAAAAATTCACATAATATTTTTAAAGCAAAGTGAGGGTAAATGGAAAATATTTGAAGACATTACTCGCTCTGGTTTAGACATTGAAAAAATTTACATTCAGGATATAAATAAAGACGGGAAAAACGAGTTAGTGGTTTTCGTTAAGAATTTTGACGGTTCTTACAAATCAGTTTATGCATATGAGTGTGACGGTGAACGTGTTTTTGAGGTCAGTTTGCCGAATGATTTTTTAGTTTAGATAGGGAAAATTTAAATTATGGGAGGATAATAATGAAGCGAATATTAATAGCAGAAGATGAAGATGCAATAAGAGAGTTTGAAGTAATAAACCTGCAAAGATCCGGTTATGAGGTGGTTGATACTGACAGTGGCGAAAAAGCGCTCGAAATGTTTGACCACTATAATGGGGATTTTGATTTGGCTGTTTTGGATGTTATGCTTCCCGGAATAGATGGCATGAAAGTTTGCAAAGAGCTTAGAAAAAAAAGCGATTCAATAGGGATAATTCTTTTAACGGCTAAAACGCAGGAAATGGACAAAATAAGCGGACTTATGCTAGGTGCCGATGATTACATAACAAAGCCGTTTAGCCCGTCTGAGCTGGTTGCGCGTGTAGATGCGCTTTACCGAAGAGTAGCGCTCAATGTTATGCGAATAGAAAACAAATTTCAAGAAGAAATTAAATTCGGAGAATTTGTGCTTAACCTAAAGAACCGTGCTCTTAAAAAGCACGGGCATATAATTGAATTGACTCAAGTTGAGTTTCAAATAATGGAATATTTTTTCTCAAACCCCGGAGCAGTTCTTAGCCGTACGCAGATTCTTCACCATGTTTGGGGAGAATCTTATCAAGGTGAAGAGAAAATAGTGGATGTTAATATAAGAAGACTCAGAATGAAAATTGAAGATAAGCCCTCAATTCCTCAGCATATTATTACCGTATGGGGTATGGGCTATAAATGGGAGAATTAGACATCTCCTCAAGCTAACAGGAGCTCAAATTTTTAAAAAATTAGTTTGAAAAAATGTCTATAAAGAGGAATAATATATGTTTAATTTTAAAGGAATTAAAAAGCGATGGCTATTTAACAGCCTTGGTTTTACAGTAGGCGTGTTTACGGTGCTGATCGTGAGCTTTGCGCTCATAGTAAGAGGATATTTTTATAATGGCATTCAGCAAGCACTTTGTGAACGCGCAAATGAATTTTATGACGCATTTAAAGGCCGCTCTGTGCAGACTGATGAAGAATTTAAAAATGTTACTAAAATGTATGCTGAAAATTTTTCTGATAGCAACATCATGGAGCTTATAATTTTTGATAAAAATAACAATATTATAATAACCTCTCAAGGCTTTTTGCCGGATAAAACTGAAGTAATGCCGGATTATGACCAAGCAGACAACTCCGAAAGTGATTTTGGAATTTGGGAAGGGAAATCTTCCTCGGGTGAAAGGTTAATGGCGGTGACGAGGGTTCTTCATGACAATTCAAATAAACGCCTTGGCGCTTTGAGATTTGTTGTTTCCATGGAGGAGGCAAATTCAAGAATAATAACAGGATCTTTGATGTTGCTTTTTATTGGTATGCTCGTTGTTATATTTATGGCGATTTCGGGAATGTACTTTATAAAATCGATTGTAAAACCCCTAAGTGAAATTTGCCTGAAAGCAAAACTTATAGCCCGGGGTGATTTTCACATTAAGATTGATAAAAAATATGATGATGAAATAGGAGAACTTAGCGATACTATAAATCATATGGTTGAAGAGCTGGATACTTCTGAAAAGCTAAAAAATGAGTTTATTTCCTCAGTCTCACATGAACTCAGGACACCTCTTACGGCAATTAAAGGGTGGGCAGAAACTATGAAAATTTGTGAATCCGACCCAGCAACGATGAAAAAAGGGCTTGATATTATAGTGGACGAAGCTGGCA
Organism: Bacillota bacterium; assembly: GCA_023458915.1. GTDB lineage: Bacteria > Bacillota > Clostridia > Oscillospirales > Acutalibacteraceae > UMGS1491. The sequence continues at coordinate 6,468 of JAEWWM010000070.1, read as the reverse complement.
GGCTGTCTGAAATGGTAGAGGGGCTTCTTGATTTTTCAAGCATTAAAGAAAAAAGAATGAATCTTGTGAAAGAGAAAATAGACATTTTGGCAGAGCTCGGTGAAGCTGTATATATGTTTAAAGAAAGAGCTGAAAACGAAAACAAGAGTTTAATATATAACGAACCTAAAATACTTCCACCAATAATGGGTGACAGGAACAGACTTCGCCAGGTTTTTATAAATATAATTGATAATGCTCTTAAATACACTTCCGAAGGTAGGGGAGTGAGCGTTAATGTAGGCCTCAAAGACAAAATGGTTTATGTGAGCGTTACTGATAATGGCTGCGGTATTCCCGCGGAGCATTTGCCGAATGTTACCAAAAAATTTTATAAAGCAAATTATTTGCAAAAAGGTTCAGGGATTGGCCTTGCGATAGTTGACGAAATCGTCGCTCTTCACGGTGGAAATTTGAGCATCATAAGTGAAGAATGTTTTGGAACGACCGTGACAATTGAGTTACCGGCTTTGCTTGAAGATTTACTTGAAAACAATGAAAATTAAAATAGTTTTTGCGCTTTTCTTCGCCTAAAGCAAACAAAAACAAGGGCAGCGTTGCTAAATTTTCACATATGAGTTCTTGTTTCTCTCCGCCGCACGGCGGGGGAGAAACGTAAAATCTATGACGATTTTGTATTGTCGTAAGAGTTTATTTGAAGATTCATTTGATTTTGAAGAAGGGAAGGAGCAATAAAATGACGCTTTGGGAGATGTATCAAAAGACTAACAAAATTTTAAGCCAATGTTTGGGAGGTTCTTCTAAATCAGAAGTAGATATTATATTTAATTATTTATTTAAAATGGATAGAGTTCAAATTATTTTAAATAAAAACAGGGAATTAAAATCAGAAGAAGAAAAAAAGATTTTAGAAATAATAGAAAAGCGAAAAAAAAGAATTCCGCTGCAATATATTATGAAAATGTGGGAGTTTATGGGATTTGAATTCATCGTGGGCGAGGGAGTACTTATTCCGCGGGAGGATACAAGTGTTTTGGTAAAAGAAAGCGCGGATTTCCTTTCAAAAAAAACCTCACCTAAGATAGTGGACTTATGTAGTGGAAGTGGTTGCATTGCCATAGCTTTAGAAAAAATTTTAAAAAATGCGCCTGAAATATATGGAATTGAAATTTCAAAAAAAGCTTTTTCTTATTTTAAAAAAAATATAAAAAAGCATAAAAGTAAGACTATAGCCATTAATGAAGACATTTTTAAAGCTTACAAAAATTTTGATGATAACTCTCTTGACGCCGTAATTTCTAACCCGCCTTATATTAAAACTTCAGACATTAATGATTTACAGCCAGAAGTAAAATTTGAACCCATCATCGCTTTAGATGGTGGGGAAGATGGTGTTAGTTTTTACAAAGAGATTTGTAAAAACTGGGTTTCTAAATTAAAAAATAACGGATTGTTAGCGTTTGAGCTGGGCCAAAATCAATTTGAAAATGTAAAAAAAATAATGCTCGACAGTAACTTAAAAAACATAAAAATAATAAAAGATATAAATAATATTGAAAGAGTAGTTACAGGAGTGAAATGCTAATTATAAAACCACAAATTAAAAAATTGTGGTTTTTTTTGTGCTTTTTTAAGAATTTGCATTTCAGTTATTTGAAAAGATGACTTTTTAAGAAATTTTATATTTTTCTGAAATATCTTTTTTAAAGTCAGTTTTACCTGCGTAATTCCACCATTCTTTGCAAAAATTTGAGTAAACTTCTTTCCAGGGTTTTGTGCCGGTAAAGTGAATAATCGAGGGGTTAATTCTGCCGTCATCCCAGTCTTTTTGATTCGATGCCCACTGCGCATATTCGCTTTTACTATAAGATTTTGGCGGATCAATAACATGAGCCAACGCCCCATATTTGAATGGTAGAGTTAAAATATGACCGTAACACGCTATGTTTAAAATGTCTTGATCAGGATACTCGAACGTTTTTTTCTTGTCATTTTCCGTTATGAGCTTATCAAAAGTGCTGCTTAAACTATTATTCCTCATTTTTTCAAGGTTCATGATAAGAACTCCGGAGCACACATAAGAATCTAAATTTGAAATGCCGATATTTTTATAATAATTACTTTCTTTGTTAATAAACTTATTGAAGTCTCTTATACCGGCTATATAATAATCATCCATATTGATTTTAAACATATCTGAAATATCTTTTCTAACTATTGTGTCGCCGTCAAGATATAAGCATATTTTTTCATCTTTAAGTATTTGGGGAAGATTTAGCCTGTAATACATTGCCTTGGACCATTGTTTTTCACATGAGTTTGAAAACTGCTGCCCCATATCAACTATGCTTATATTGCAGTTAGAATAATGCTTGCCTACTGTTCTGATTTTTTCCTTGTTTTCTTCAGTAACATTGTCGGCTGTGAGTACAGTAAATTTGCAAAATGTATTTTTATTAGCATTTTTCATAAGAGATGTCATAGAGACTATGGTAGGGTATATGTAATTGTTGTCGGTTGAATAAGCAACGTTTATATTATTGCTTGTTGAATTCTGATTTTTAAAATACAAAAATGCTGTAGTAAGTAACGCAAAAATTACTAACGTTACCGATGAAATAATGTAAAATTTTTTAGAAAGCTTTTTAATAATAATTTCTCCTTTTTTAATAATATTTGTTTTTTATGTTTATATGTTCGTTGGATCCCACTGGTTATCATACGATACGAAAAGCTTAAGGAGGCTATCGTCGGAACATTCAACGGACATAGGACTATCAACTGAGTAAAATTTTGTATCAAATGCTACAAACTGGCCTTTAGGATAAATCAAGTATAATGGTATTTTATGCGGGTTAAATGTTGGATTAGGTCCTGGCAGAGTTTCTGTGTTATAAGTCGTAGGGATAATATTCCCAGCTAAGCTTCGTACACTCCAATTCGTCCGGGAAACTTCGAGTGATTGTTTGCTAAATTCGGAATTAGTAGGGTATTTGAATTTTACTATATTAAATTCACATATCCTTGAAAGGTGGTTTGATTTATCAGAAAGTGGTTTAAACCATAACTTATGTGTTCCAGGAAGGATTTCATATGGAGTGTTATTATTATTTGTGTAAAGCTTAATAGCTTCTTTTAAACTTTCTTCTGGTTTTTTCCCCTCTGAACTTAGAAAAAATGTTTTTTGATTTTGTAGCTGTATCGTATAAACATCATCTGTAGTGCTACCATTTTTTCGGATTAACCGAAATACTAATTGATGTCTTGGTGTTTCACAGTCAAGTTGATTGATTCGCCACGCATCTACTATAGCTTTAGCTGGGTCATGGGTAGGGGGGATTCCAGTAAATGATAATTTACGGTAAAGTTCTTCCTGGTTGAGCCTGTCTTTTTGAGTATTTCGATCTTCACAAACAATAACTCCAACATATGCATCAGGTGGTATTCTTTCAGTGTCTATATACTTTATTGCAGGATTTGTGTTTTCAACATCTGGTGGCGAGTCAATAATGTAATTAGTATAATAATTATCATCATAAATCTTTTTAATAAATCCGGCTGCTAATAATAATGCAGCCGCTCCTGTTGCACTAGCAGCAGTTTGCCAGACGTGGCTTTTTACAAATTTTTTTGTCTTTTCAAAATATTTTTTTGCAGCTTTTAAATATGAGTTTTTTTCAGATTCATTAATTTTTTTTTCTGATATTGCGCTGGTTTGAAGCGCGGCTGAGCTTACTTGATCACTTTTTGCAATTCCAGGTGTTCCTGTTAAAATTGTTAATGCTGCCAAGCTTGATGCCATAATTTTACTGCCTAAATTTTTGATTTCCCCGCCCAAAACATCCTCCAGTTCACCATCTGTTAACTTTAAAATATTATTTTTTATAATTAATTTTTCTATTTCGGATACTGTTTTTTCAAGTTTATCCGGGGTAATAGTTTTATCAAAATTTTGTATATATTTAAAAATTTCATTAAAAGTTTTAAGATTTTTAAATTCTTCATATAGTTTATCATTACTAATGATTTTTTCCATTACATTTAAAATTTTTTGTTCCATATTCATCTACAATCCTTGAATTAACTAAAGATGTTAGCATCCGAGCCCTTTATCCACCGCGCACATGTGGTAGATAAGATCTAAAACTTTGCAGCTGTAAGCCCATTCGTTGTCGTACCAGGCGATTAATTTTGCAAAATTGTAATTTAGCATTATTCCCGCTTTTTCATCAAAAATTGATGTACGCGGATCGCCCAAAAAATCGCTTGAAACAACCATTTGGTCTGTGTAGCCCAAAATTCCATGCATTTCCCCGCCGGAAGCTTTACGAACAGCTTCGCAAATTTCGTAGTAGCTTGCGGATTTTTTAAGTTTGCACGTTAAATCTACTACAGAAACATTTAAATTTGGTACTCTGAAAGCCATTCCTGTTAATTTACCTTTAAGCTCGGGGATAACAAGTCCGCACGCTTTTGCGGCTCCGGTTGAAGAGGGAATTATATTGTATCCTGCGGCTCTTCCATCTCTCCAGTCTTTTACAGATAGCCCGTCAACAGTGTTTTGCGTGCTGGTTACCGCATGGACAGTTGTCATCAGACCTTCTACTATTCCGAAATTATCATTAATAACTTTAGCAAGCGGTGCCAAGCAGTTTGTAGTGCAGGATGCATTAGAAACCACTTTCATGGAAGAGTCGTAGTAATTGTGATTGACTCCGTACACAAAAGTTGGCGTGATGTCATCTTTTGCTGGAGCTGAAATCACAACTTTTTTTGCGCCGCCACTTAGATGAGCAATAGCTTTTGCAGTATCGCAAAATACGCCTGTCGACTCCACAATATAGTCCGCGTTCACGTTTGCCCAAGGTATATTTTCAGGATTTTTTTCTGCAAATACACTTATAGGGTTACCGTTAACATAGAGAACTCCATTTTTTGGTTCTACATTACCGGCGAATTTCCCGTAGGTAGTATCATACGTTAACATATAAGCCATATAGTCCGTAGTTAAAAAAGGGTCGTTTACCCCCGTTACCGTGAATTTTTCAGGGTAAAGTAAAGCTGCTCTCAAAACCGCTTTGCCAATTCTTCCGAATCCATTAATGCCTATTTTTACGGACATGAAGATAACACCTCATTGATATACCTTTTATATATAAAAATTTATTAAAGAGTTGTGGATTTTATAACCGGATTTTTCAATTCTTGCGATTGCTTATAGGTATTTAAAAGCGTTACAAATATGTAAAGCGCTAATAATATCTCAACTGTGCAGGTTGAGGCGGATAGATTGCTAACATTTTGATGATTTATAAATTTAATAAGAATCGGCACGCATTTAATAAGCGCAAGAATGATTGTTGGAATGCCTAACACAAACATTAGCTTTGCTATATTAGAGTTTGAAGAAGTTGAAAACACTTGTGTATGATAAACAAAAAAGAGTGCTAAAAACGCCATTAACAGAACATCGTAGACATTCACGTTGTTATTATAAATCGATAAAAATAATATCATATTAAGAGCTAACCATAAAACGGGGCAAAAGATGAAAAATGATGCTTTTGCAAGTATGTTTTTGCCCGAAAAAAACGTTGCTGCCGATAAAATAAAAGTTATGCACGATAAAATTGCGAATGTAGATAATATAAACGGCTGCCATGTAAAATCATATTTAGATGTGTCGCTGCGGTATCCCATCGCGCACCAGAAAAAACTTGCTGCAATAAGCAAGCTTAAAATTCCAAGCCAAATATTTTGTTTTATATCAATGTTTCGTATATCCATTTTTATGAAAGAGGCAAGAATCATTGTGCAAATAATTGCTGCGCTAAAGATAATTAAAAATATGGTAGATTCTACAAAAGTAAGCGTAAAAAATGCACCCAAAATTTTAAGTGGTACTAAAGTTATAAGAAAAACAGCAAATATTATCCAAATCCATCTAAAACTCAAAATAAAAACCTCCTAATAAAATTTTCTATAAATTTTTGAAAATATTGCTTAAGTAATTACTTTAGCTTTTTCTCCCGCCGTACGGCGGGAGAAAAAGCGGATAGAATGCTGCAAAGTAAATGCTTACGATAATTTTTTAAAACATAAAATTAAAATCTTGTCCATATTTATGAAACATAAACCATCTTTGTTGATAGTTTATATAAACAAGAATTTAAAGTCAATAATAAGAGTAGATTTTTTATCAAACCGATTGGAGCGCAAATTTTTCAGAGAAAAATTGCTTTTCATTATAAAACTCGTCGAAGTATACACTATACGTCTTTTTCATTTTTTGCGAAATTCCGTTTGGTCTAAAAAGAAGTTCAAATAATAATATATAGATTTTTGTTTCCGAAAGGATGTGATGTTTAATTATGTCAAATGCGACAAAAAAGAAGATAGTTTTTTTGTTTATTTTGCTTTTGAGTATGATTTTAATACCTTTGCTTTCCGTAAGAAGAGGTAAAACCA
>JAEWWM010000069.1 GCA_023458915.1 Bacillota bacterium | reverse complement strand
GGTTTCACTTCATTTATCACTCTTAAAAGTTCTACATAACTTTCGGTATCTTTTATATATTTCTCGGAAATCATAACAGTAAAAACATACCCATTATTTCCGAATAAATTTTCGACCACCGCTTTTTGCTTATCATAATACATATTGCCTTTAACGTCAAATTGTTCAACAATTATTGGTTCGATTCCGGAATATTCTTGTACAATTTTAGCAATAGCTCGCTTCGTGCCTTTCATTTTGTATATTTTTACAGCTTCTTTAATAAGCTGCCGCAGCCGCTTTTCACCCCATATTGATGCATCTTTTACCGAAAACCAATCGGCTATCCAGTTTAAAAAATCTTTCGAAGTGCGGTCGGTATCAAATTTTAAAGGAGTATAATCAATTTCATCTTCCAAATCAATATACATTGACTGAAAAATCCCCACGAACCTTGCCAAAAAAGAATCTTTCCCCTGACCTTCACGGTAAATTTCAGGTAAATAATCAACAAACGACACTTGCGGAAACTCAATTTTTAATGATTTAATGTTAAATTTTTCCCGGTCGTAATTTATAACCTCAAGGCAAATCCATAAGTATCGTCCTTTAAACCCATAAAGTAAAACATCATTCGGATTTTCGTAAAGTTTAGCGCCAATGTAGTCAAACATATCAATTTTTCGATTTATATCTATTTCGGAACCTAAAATGTAATTATCAATGTTCACTTTCGCTTGTCTTTTAGTGCCAAAATCGGGCATCAAAATTTCTTTAGTATCGCTTGCGTAAACTCTTAGATTATAAATTACATTAGGCGCAGCATCAACTTCCAAACGCAGACGATGCCAAACCGTTTCTGCTTGCATGCTATCAAATGCGCCGGAAATGTATACCCCATTTTCCCCGCTTTTGTTTTGAGAGACAAGCTTGTCATCTTCGAATTCCAGATTTTTAATTATGCCAACACTTTCCCAGTCGAATTTTCTATTAAGTATAAAACTTTTTGCTCCTGACGCCACAAATTTCCCTCCTAACAAATATTTACTTTGTGGTATTTTTACTGTTTCTTACCCAGCTGTTCAATAATCCTAACTACTATAAATTTCTGAACTTCTTATATAATTAAAATCTATTTTTTTAATATAATAAACTCCATTTGGCGGAATAATCACATCTTCGGAAACATTTTTTTGAACGTAATTACCTGTGGGAGTTATTCTTAATTTCTCAAGTTGCGAAACATATTTTAATCTATCTATCATTCCAAAAAGATCGCCAAAATGAAGTGTTTGTCCGAGTTCGCTATTTATTTCTTCAATAAAATTTTCAATTTCTTTTTCAATAAGTCCATCGCTTTCGCGGTAAAATGAATCTACAGTTATATCACCGCCTATAATTAAGCCAATATACTCCGGGCTCACAACTTTAACTTTCATATTTATCAACCTGTATTTATCAATTTGATTCATTATATTTTTTTCAAAACTTTTGGGAAGAGTTAGCCCTACTTTTTTGTTCCACCGAACTGCTACGGTCACGCAGTTTTGAGTACTTATATCTTCGCCAGGCATATAACCTGGAAGAATTTTTACATTCGTGAACATAAGCCCTGGGGTTCTTTTGACTATATTTTTAAAATCTCTAGCTGTAACTGCTCGCTCCGGGGTACTGAAAATATCTGCTGCTCTCGCTTCAGCGTGATCCAACGTTTCTGCATCCATTCCACCGGTAGCAGGGGTTATTTGAGCAATTCCGGCATTTTTTAAAATTTTGTTTTTTGAGCAAACTTTCGTAATCATGCCTTCTTTAGTATTGGAATCTCCACCAGAAGTATAGCGAAGTGAGCAGATTTTTATGTTATCACTACCCTTTCGCGGCGCCATGCCGTGGTCGTGGTCACCGAAAATTATAAGATCTGCCTCTTTTTCTATAACATAGTGGCGGTCATACTTTCCCGAAGAAAAGAAATCCCTTACGCTATCCCATTTATAAAAAACTTCCTCCCCATCGATATTTTCACTAATCATAATTTCAAAGCCGTCCATTAAAATGTCTTTTGCATTTATTTCGGCTGTTTGAGCCGAAATTCCGGTACCACTGCCAAGGCAAAGCTTGTTTTCTATTTTTTTATCATAAGACACAACCATAAAAACTTCTTCGTCATCACTAAAATCTCTTACCTGCTTCCACACTTCGCCAACGTTCACATTAAGCTCGCCTTGATTTATGTCAGGTTTAAATGTCGGTACGTCAGTTTTCACCCAGCCGTTATGCTTTTTATAATATACATCACTTTCTCCGTAAATGGCCATATAGCTTCGCACTTTAAAGGTATGATTATCAGAAACTTCCTCTTTTTTAATTACTGTATTTTCGCATTTTGTATCATTCTGGCATACCCTAAAAACATTTGTGAGGATTTTATCAATCCTTGGGGGATAATCATATTCATCATAGATAAGGGTAGCGCGAATCTTATACTCACCTTTAAAAGGAACGGATTTCCCGCCGAAATTCATTTTAATTACGCCTGAAAAAAGGAAGTTATAAGTGTTATCTTTAATTATTTCCGCTTCAAACCATCCAGTTTTACCGTTTTCAGCACCGTAATATTCCCACTTTACCTCTGCCATAGGTTCAAATTTATCTACTGGGCGAATGGAGTTTCTTTTAAGCCCGCTGCTAGTATGCACTGAGAAATAAAGGTTAATAACCGAATTTTCGGGAAGTTCTGAATCAAAATTTATTGTGAACCGCCTTACCGCAGTTTCGTCGTTTTTCCTGCTTATGTCTTTACCAAAAAGATAAAAAATTTTGCTGCCATCGATTTTATAATAATCCTCTTCAGACGGAAACTCGGGGTTTTCAAACGAAACGCTTAGTATTTTAGATTTCATAAGAGTTTGATGGTGAATATTTTCAAAAACCATGTTGGTGGATTCCCATTTGGTTCTTACCGGCACATTTACATCTCTGTCTACGTTTGAAACTTCTAAAAAAGCTTCTGAACCTTTGTTTTTGTGTATAGCGACATCCAAAAGTCTTAGAAATTTTATTTTTACTCCCGGCAACTGGCGATTTAAATACTCATGCTGAACAAATTTCAGCCATGAAAAAAGCTCGATTAAAGTTATTCCGGGGTCGGATTCTTGAAAATCCGTCCATTCAGTGCTTAAGTACATAATTTGTTTCTTCGATTCATCTAAAATATCTTCCAATGAACGGTTATTGAGGTTTTCAAGCTCTATCATTTGTCTTCACACCTGCCTTTCTGCTTACTTTCTAATTAACGGTAATGTTTATCTCCGGTTTACCGAAAACGGGAACTATAAACCGCTGATTTTTGATTTTTTCAAAGTCAAGTTCTTTTTTGCCATCCGGAGTTATAAGCTTTGTGAATATGTTTATATTTTTTATCCACTTTATATTAGGAACTGCTTTAATGTAGTTATATATAAATTCTTTTCTGGGGAACTCGCCGATTTTCCAGCCTTTTTTTGAAAAATTTCCACTAACAGGATTTAAAAATTCTTTAAGCTTTGATTCTATACCGCTGTACACACTTTGGTAAGAGTTAAAATCACTGACCACAACATCAACACTAACTGATGTTTCAACGTACCCGACTTCAAAAATTCTAAGCCGCGAAGAACCCGAAAGCGTAGCCGGGGCTTTTTCGTCTAAAAACTCCCAAATTCTATTTTTTATTCCCTGAAATTTTTCATACCCCTGCATAAACTCCCTTGGAAGAACTGCTATTGAGGTTACGCCCGTTTCCGTTTCACTATCTTCATTTGTGTGTGAAAGGCACTTAACTTTATAAATATTTCTGTCATTAAAGCAAATGGAATTTTCAAAATCTGAGAGCGAAACCAAACGATTGCCACCGGAAATTCCCCCAAACATTCGCCTCGCGGCATTATCAATAGTCTCCATATCCACTCCGCCCATAATCGGGCTCGGATTATATATCGAGTCAATATTCGGCAGCATGTTCACAAAATCTCTCACCTTATGAGCATTAATATTTCCCTTGCCGCCATTACATATAGAATAATTTATTTTTATGCTCTCACTATACTGCTCCGGTGGAATTTTGCCATTTCTGCCGTTTCCAAAAAGCACTTCGCCTTTAGAATAATCCACTTCATAAACTCTGTCGTTTATGTCATACGAAACAATGTTAGAAACCGGTTCCCATTTAACCCATAATTTTTCAAGTTTACCAAGATCATCATATTCAGCTTGAACAAATTCAGAGGACATTTTCAAAAATTTTTCCTGCTCGTTCGTGGAAATTTTAGAAAATTCATCTATCCACGCCGAAACACCGGAAACATTAGGATAAGAAAGCTTGCAAACTTTATTTTCTTCGTCCTGCGCTATGGAAAAGTATTCAGGGTTTCTCGTGTCGTTTTGAATTATTTTCACAGCGTTAAATTTTATATCGTTAATAATTGAGCGTCCTGTCATACCTTCGGTTTCAGAGTATCTTCCGTCGGGATTCGTTATCCTTAAAAAATATCCTGTTTTGCCAAAAATGGTCGTCTCTTTAAAGTTATTTTTCCCAATGAAAGTTATAATCTCACTGTGCGAAAAACCGTCAGTCCCATCAACAACGTCTATGCCTTTCCACTCGTAGCCGCCTTTGTTATCATCGGCTAAGTATTCCCATTTAAGTGGCGGATTAAATCGATGGATGCCATCTTCAATATCAACAAAAATCCGGAGCATGCCTTGAACGAGGGGTTCCGTCAAGCAAATATACATCGCAGGATAATCACAAAGATATTTTTCTAAAACTGTCGTAATTCCGGACTTTGAAAGTTCAGTTTTATGTTCTTTAAGATTCGAGCGTACAAACACTTCATTTAAAGTATGTCCTTCCCCCTCATAATTATATTTAATTTGAATGTCATGAATATACGGCGTAATGTAACTTGCATAAAAGTCAAATTGGTCGCGCATTTTTGAAACTCTAGCTCTTATGAAATATCCCTCACCTGAACCAATCGAAATTCTTTCAAGATTGTCAGGGCACTTAAATTTAATTGTGCGTTCTGTCTGTTTGTTTTCATTTTTATCTTCACTTATATTTTTAGTCTCGGTTATCTTAAAAAATTCTTCGCAGTCATCATCAGGAGTAAGCTTTGCCCAACCAGTGCCATTCCAGTATTCCCATTTTACTTTTTCAATTTGAATGTTATCAGGCTCAATGTCAGCAAAATCTAAGGCACTCATCATGAACTTATATTTTTTAGCGGGATTTTTAAAATCCACCTTAACTTTAACAAATTCAACGTGAGCTGAAAGTTCAATTATAGCACCTTTTTTCGTAAATGCTTCATCGCATGAAAACGAAAAAGTGTTATACATTGTATACTGTTCGCCGAACGGGAAAAAATCTTTTTTAGAAAGTTCAGTATCGTCAGAAAAAAGTTTATCAGCTGCCAAAACATCGGAAGAAGACTTATATTTTATGCCTGTAACTGATAAGCCCTCCTCAGGGATTCTTTTAAACCTACATCTTATAAACCTTGAAGGTGTATCTAAAATTTTGAACAGTTCTGTCGTTCCTTTAAATTTAATTCTCACACCATTTTCGGTTTTTTCCATAAAATCCACAGGGGACCACTTTTTATGGCTGTAGTACTCCCAAATTACATTTTGAGGGTCAGAAAATATTCCAGGCAAAAGTTCCTGTCCTTTAGCGGAAAGATTATTGTAAAACGAAAATGTGACATCTGTGTTTGACATATTAAAAACGGTTTCGTCGCCGAAATATATCTCGTGGCACTGAAGGTTTTTGCTAAATAAATTATCAAATATTCTAAATGAACCAACTTTTTTATCCGGATCTTCATCAAAATTTTCATAAGCAAGACCTATAAAATCAGTGCTCGGCTCCGTAAAATAGATGCTTTTAATTGAAGTATCTATTGCGGAAAGAAAATCTTGGGTTTCGTAAATAACCATGCCGTCTTCAGTATCCGCATCGGCAAAAAGTTGAGTTCCTTTTTCAATGTAGGTGCCATCAGTACCGCTCGTCACTTTTGCAACTATCATCCCCTGCGCAGGCGCAGCATGGCGAAGCTGAGTACCAAGCATATTTAAAAATTCAAGATAATGGTTGTAGGAAGTTTTATTATATCTACTGATCGTACTTTCCATCATGCGGCAAAACACTTTAGCAAAAATAACGCCAAAATCCGAGCTGTTTTCATCAAAATTCCACTCGGGTGTGTACTCTTTAGCTAGGCTTTTTACTTCATTTAATAATTTATCAAAATCTCTGCCGTCAAGTTTAGGTATACTACTCATTATTTTAAGCAATTTTCTTCAAAAATAAATTTTACTTTTACTTTGGAGAAATTTTAGCTCGGTTCACTTCCTTTTTAACAAAATATCCTGTTTTAATGCTGCTTCAGAGTTCATTGCTGACTATTTTTTTAGTAACCCGCTCCTGAGTTGGCTCGATATCGGTTACATAATCAATACTCGCTTCAACAACGGATACAAGCCCCGGCATAGCTTTAACGGAAACACTCAAATCTCTAATATGCTTTTCCCATGTTTTCAGCGATGAGTTTATAGTTCCTCTAAGAGTTGCAATAAACGTGGGGTCGACTATTTCAAACATATATGATCTTAAATCTGTGCCAAAAGTCGGCACTACTTTGCGCTCATATTTTTGGGTTCCTAAAATTATTCTTACTGACTGTTTTATATTTTCGTTATCTTCTATCGTTTTTATTTTCCCTGTTGTTTCGTCAACCTGCACCGGGAATTTCCACCCTTTTATAACCGGCATTGTAGCACCACCTTCATATATTTTTTGAAATATTTAGTTTATTTTTGTCATCATACCCTTGACTATAGTTTGCCCTGTGGATTGAAGTTCCGCTCCGGCTTTCCCTTTTACTGTAGCCTTTGCTCCAGCATCTATATCTATATTTGCCTTAGTTTTTATGTTAGCTTTGTTCACGTCTACGTCGAGCCCGCCACTAGTACTAATTAATTTAAGGCCTTTATCTTTTTCTAAAACTAAACTATCATTCCCTGCAAGCATTCTAATTTTTTTTTCTGCTTTTAATTCGATCGCTCCATTTTTAAAATCCACTTTAAAAGATGTGCTTTCATTTTTATGGCTAACATTCAGCTCTTCTTTTTCGCCATCATCAAGGACTACACTATGACCTTTTTTAGTTGTTACTGTTATTTTTTGCTTATCTTTTTCATTGCTTATTTCAATTTTAAGGCCAGCGGGGAATTTTATCATCATAATTTCATTCTTATCATTAACGGTAAGTGGTGGTTTGTTTTTCGAGTTGTAAACGCTCCCGAGTATTATGGGATTATTAATGTCGCCATCTAAAAATCCCAGTACTACTTCCTCATTTACACTCGGAACAAAAACCGTTCCGCACTGATTGTCTGAGCTTGTCCCCGCAAATCTCGCCATTACGTCAGCATATGGAGTTTCAAGCGTTTCATCTACTAAAGTAACTTTAACTCTATTCATTTTGTCGGGATCTTTTAAATCTTTAACTACTCCTCTTTTCAGGCCCATTACTTTTGAAAAATTATCCCGCCTGAGATCACTAAAATAGCTCATTTAATTAATTTCACTTCCATAATCAAAATAAATCCATAATCAAAATAAAAATATTTACCTTATAGCACTAAAGCTAAAATAGAAAGAACGACGACAGTGACGACGCTGATTGAGGGCTGTATTTATTTGAACTAAGCTTAATTCTCGTTGTATATTTCTTATCGCTTAAATTGCAGTCGTGTTCGAGCCCTGTCACGATATAATTGTTGTCAAGTGGATTACCCATCTTTTGTACCTTAAGCCCAGTTGCAAGTTCTATATCGGGGTTACCCGCAACTTCCAAGGCCCCTTCCACTAAATTAAGTTCGCGCTTATTGTATTCTGCCCCTGCGATAAACTTGGCTTCGTTTACAGATTGAAGAGTATTGTCAATAATTTTTATAATATTTGCATCACCTATATTAGTTGTAAGACTTGAGGCCGATTTACCACTTCCTATAGCATCTGAAGATGTCACTTTTGAAGTAACCACTTTTTGATAATCTTTTCTGTTTATACTCGTGGCCTCGACTGATTTCGGAATACCCCAAATACTCATTGAAGTTTTAACATTGTAAATTCCATCATAAGGTTCAATCGTAAGTTTAACTGATTTAAAAACAAGTGGATTTATAAAATAAAGCTTACCGAGGCTTACAAAAAGGAGCGCACCCGTTAAAGAAGCAGCTCTGCAAAGGAATTCATAATCGCTCTCGTTTCTTTGATATATTGGCGTTTCAAAGCTTGACTCTCCTTGAATATTTATTAATTTGCTCTTAAATTTGCTCGCGTAATCTTTAAAAATATCCGAGACAGCATCTGAGTACTTCTTATTATTTTTCTTAAACTCGGTTTTGCGGCTTGCCATCATCCACATTAATGCGTCCATGCCTTGAATAGTTAAAACTGTGTGACGGTCATTAAAAATTTCGATATCAAATGCGGAAATGTAACCTATAAATACTGTTTTAGTTTTCGGCTTTTTGTTTACATTGTATCCTAGTAGAACTTCTAATTCAACGCCAACTTTTACTTTCGCAAAATCGGAATCTAATTTTAAATCGTTGCTTCCGGCTTTTAGCTCAGGTAATGTAAGCTCCACAGTGCATGTACCCGCTTCACTGAACACCGAAGTTGATACATTCACTCTCGTGACATAAATATTGTCAGATCCCCAGCTTTTTCCGGCTATCTTCACTTCCGCCGTGGGATACATACAATTATCATATTTTTTCATGTGGTCTTTCCAAGACGCCATCTTTCAAACATTCCCTTTTAATTTTTTAATTTTAAAAAATCCATTTTTCTAAAATATTCCGTTTCTGCGCCTATCCATTTTGAATTTTTGCTCTACCTTCCCTACAACTTCTTTTGATATCGCCTCAACGTTAATTTCTTGCATATAAGATTCTATAAGCCCAACAACATCTTTTTTGCTAAGCGTTTTTGCCATTATGTTTTTCTCTATTGCTTTGGTATCAAAAATTTCCGGGCTTCGTTTTTTTTCTTTAAAATCTATATCCGGCTCTTTTTCTTTTTTTATAAGTTTTTCTCTTTTTTCAGTGATATTTTCGTTTCCATTATAATTTTTAATTTCTCTATAAATCAAATTATTTTCTTTTATTTGCCCATACTGTGATTCTTTGTATAAAGATAAATTATCATTTATTAGATATTCTTTTTTGATTCCAAATAATTTTTCGGTGTATTTATTAATTTTTCGCTCAGCCAAATTTCTAAAAATATTTTTCTCATTTATTTTAAAGCTTTTATTACTCATAACTTTTGGAGATAAAACTTTAAAAATATTTTTTGAAAAAATATTTTCTATTAAATCTTCACTTAGAATATTTTCTTTTATATGAATAGGATTGAATTTATAAATATCTTCTTTATTTCGAATTTCTGTGCGTGTACCATCAATGCTTTTCGATGATGTTATTGGTTTTATTTTATTTTTATTTAAAATATTTAATTTTTTTTGTGCGTAAATAATTTTAAACTTTTCTTGCACATTTTTTTCGCTTATTGAAACAATTTCATTTTTAATTTTGCGATCTATTGACTCCGCTATTTTTTGGTATTTATTTGCAAAAATATTTCTCTTGTTTTGATGAATTAAAGTGGTTTTTTCTTTAAGAAAATAATCTTCAAAATAATTAGCGCTAGATTTTTTAAGATTAATAAGATTCTGTGATATCAAAGTACTTTTAAAATTATCATCTTCATAAAGATCAGCATTTATTTTACTCAGAATTTTATTTACTCGTTCGTAATTTTTACGGCGAGTAAAATTCTCATGCATTAGAATATTATTTTCACGAATATCTTCTATAAATTTTTGATTTATTAAAATTCCGGAATTTTTTAAATTAATAATATCGCGAATTGCAGTTTTTTCTTCGTCAGTTATATTTTGAATAGACTGCTTATTAATAAGCTCGCTTTTTTCCAGTTCTTTATTTAATAAAATATTTTCAGAGGAAGTTTCATTTATATTTCTAAATTTATTTGTGGTATCTTTTTTATTAATAATTTTTAGTAGGTTTTTATTTATGCTTTCCTGAATGTTCAAATTTTGAGTGCTCACTGATTTGGTATTATCTTTCATATTTTGAGAGATATTTTTATGGTTATTTATCTTTTCTAATTTACTATATAAATAGTCTATATTTTTTTCTTGAGTTATTTGATTTTTTAAATATTCTTCTTTATTTAAAATTATGTTTTCGCGAAGTTCCGCAATTTTATTTACATCTGTTATTTTATTTACAAGTTCAGTTTCAGAAGTTAATTTCGGAACTAAATTTTCAGTTATATTATGTGTTAGCGTACTAAGCTTTGTTAAAGTTTTTATTTCAGAAATTTTAGACTGAATTTTTATTTTGCGTGGGATTAAACCCATTTTGTTAATTATTTTTTCTTCATAAAATTTAATAAATTCTTCTAAAAATTCAATATTATTGATGTTTGATTTTTTAATAAATAAATCTTTTAAAGATTTTTGCTTTAAATAAATTTTATTATTAGAGTTTAAAAATTTTTCTTTGGGTTTTAAATTTAAAAATTCATTTTTTTCTGCAGTTTTTTCATGAAAAATATTTTTTAAAATTTTGTCTGTAATTTTTTCATAATATCTGGATTTATTTAAAATATTAAAGTAACTCCTCGACGCTTTATCGAGGGTTATGTAATTCGATTTTTTTGTAGCATAAAAATTTTCTACCGAAGGCTCGCTACCAATTAATTTTTTTTTTGAGCTTTCCAGAAGGGATTTTAAAATATCCGTTAGAGTTTTTTCGTCGAAAGAATTGCTTGAAATTACTTCAAGACTTTTTATCTGATTTTTTGTGAGTTTATGGCTCACTCTTAAAATTTCATTTTTTAGCTGATTGAGAATTTGTTCTCTTACAACAGTATTATTTTGGATAAAAACATTTGGATCATCCTTAGCAGCGCGAAGCTGCATTAAAAGGTCGATTATCGCGCCAAATGCCTCATCGTTAAAATTATGAGTATGCGACAAATCATAAACCAAATTTTGTGACTCACCAAAATAATCCAACTCATCAATTATAGAACTTATTTTATTTTGCTCAAAAAATCTATTACAGAAACTTTTATTATTTTTCAGCGTGAGCAAATTTGATGAAGGTTTTATACTCATCATCGTAATATTTTTATTTAATTCTAATTTTTTTTCTTCCATTTGCTCACCACCTTTAGAAAAATATTTTTAAAAATTAAATTTCACCGTAATATTTAAGCTTTTCTGAAACTTTAGTGAACTCTCGTTCTAATTCAAAAATTTTAATATTAATTTTGTCAACTTCATTTTTTAATTTTAAATAAGCTTTTTGAGATTTATTTCTAATTTCTTCACTCACCACTTTTAACTTGTCCACTACTTTTCGCGCTAGCAAATCTTCCAATAAATTTTCTTTTTCGTGCAGTTCGTCGGTTTTTATTTTAATTTCTTTTTCGAATGCCTTTTTTTCTATTTTAAGAGCGGAAATATCCGCTGACCTCTGCTTATCTTTTGAAAGTTTTTTTGCGGCCTTTCTTATTTTTTTTGCTCTTTCAAGTGCTTTTTTTGTTTTTGAATCTATATTAAGTCTCTCTTCTTCAATTTTTTTGGCAAGTTCTTGGAATTTTTTTTCTTTTAACTTTTCTATTTCTTTTCTTGTGAGTATTTTAGCGGGAGAAAAACTTTCTACTTTTCTCTGCGCTGATTTCACTTCTTCTTTTTTTTTATTAATATCCTTAGCAATTATGTCTATCAGCAAATTCTGCCGTCTGATTTTTTCATCAGACTCTTTAATTAACCGTTTTAATTCCTCTGCTCTGCTTTCTTTCCTCGCCATCAGAAAAATTTACCTCCCCGAAATCTGCGTTATTTCTTCTTGATTTAGTTGATCTTGAAGCGCTCTATTTTTAGCCTTTTCTTCTTCCTGGGCTTTTTCTTCAGCTCTTTTTTGCCTCCAAAGAGTGAGTTCCTCTGCTTTTTTAATTTTAAGATCTTCGGCTGCTTGCCGCCTTGCTTGAGCATCCGCTTGCCTTTGAGCAGCGGACTGTGCATTTTGTGAAGATTCAGAATCCGAAACGGCTTCTTCTATCGCACCAACAATGCTCGGTGGCGCTACTGGGAGTCGCGTGAGGCCTGTATGAGCAACCGTAATTGATTCAATGAGTATTTTACTATCACCAGCGTCAAGATCGTCGACGTTCCATTCAATCATACCCAAAGAAAAAAAGGAGTATAGTGCGCGAAGCTTATTTTCTCGGCTGTAAACCTGAATGA
>JAEWWM010000068.1 GCA_023458915.1 Bacillota bacterium | reverse complement strand
CCGCACCATTTAAAAATTTTGTCGAATTTTGAATTTTATTGAAAGAGAAAATGATATGAGTTTAGAATTTCATCACATAGGTATCCCCATTGATAAGTCAAAATTAAGTGAAAAAGCAAGATATTCTCCACTTTTCAAAATGTACACAGAAGATTCAAACAATTCTATGGGTATACATATACAGTATCATGCGTTTGATAAAGAAAGTACATTAGACAAAAGAATACAAAGCAAAATGCATGTAGCTTTTAAAACAGACAATATAAAAGATATGTTAAAAGGTAAACAAGTGATTATGCCCCTCTATGAACCTTTTAAAAATTATAAATGCGCAATGATTTTGCAAAGCAGTATCCCTATCGAACTTATTGAAACTAGTTTGTCTGAGGAGGAACTTTGGATAGATAAGGATATATTAAATGATGGTATTTTGTACGGAGACACATAGTTGGAAGAATCTATAAAAAGAATAAAATCAGATGAGTATTAACTTTTATCCAGTGCCCTTATGGATACCCGCACCAACAATAACAATTTTGAATAACGAAATTTAGATTTTAGGGGGTTCAGTTATTTTGAAAAAATTTAAATGTTTAAAAATTTTTGCACTTGCAATTTTATTTGGCTTCGTTGGTTTTTCGCAATGTTTTGCTATGGTGGAAAGTTCAGTAGGTAAGTTGCTTTTGGAAATTAAATCCGAGCACTTCAAAATTCAGTATAATTTGTGTGACGAAAAAGCTGTTACAGATATACAAAAAGCCTTGGAAGATAATTACGGAAGAATTACTAAGAATTTAAATCAAGGGCTAGATGATCAAGTAACCGTCAAAATATATTCTGATATGGAGACACTTCAAAAAGCGATTAAGTCTGAATTTGGATACGAGGCATCTAAGTGGACCACAGCTATGTTCGGACGCGGTGTAATAATGTTGCTTTCTCCTCTAAATCCAACTAGGGAGGACCTTGATTATTCCGAATGTGTAAAATCTGCGACTATGGGAATAGCTGCAATGATCGTAGAAAAAATAAATCCTGAAGGTGGGATTCTTGCAACCGGAATATGCCGATATGAAGCAAATCTTACCAATAGACCACTAAAACTCGAACATTTGCCTAGTTCAATAGAAGAAATGTTTTCGTGGGATATGCGAAATGTGGGAGCACCTGGAGAAAGAGCGTTTCCATGTTGTCAATCGTTTGCGGGCTTCATAGTAAAAAATTACGGATATGGAAAAATGATAGAACTGCTGAAAAAAGATTACTCCCATAACAGTCTTGGTAAGGAAATTAGAGAAATTTACGAAAAGTGGATAACTAAAACAAAAAATGATCTAGCATTATCGGAAAGTTTTATTCATGTTGAGAATGTTATTCCAAATTTAAAATTAGCTTAATTGACAGTAGTCTAAGCAAGTGTAAACATTACTCATGCTCTAGAATCTGGTATTTTACTAGATTTTAGTTCAGACCTTTAAAACTACCCGTACCAATGTCGAAAACTGTCGATTGACAGTTTTTTTGACTAATTCAAGATACTCTTAAGAACCATAAAAAAATTCTTTTCAAATATAGTTATCCATGGACGGAGGAAAATTGTGGCATTTATAAAAATCGATATGGCAACATATCCGCGTCGCCGGCACTATGAACATTACATCAGTATGGATGGCAGTTGTACTTATAGTGTAACAACAAATATTGATATTACAATGTTACAAGCTACATTAAAAAAACATGGATTACAGACCTTTCCCACGCATCTGTGGTTGTTCTCGCAGGCAGTGAACGATATACCCGAATTTCGTATGGCCCATAACGATAATGGTGAACTTGGTATCTGGGAACGTGTTAATCCTCGTTACAATGTTTTTAACGAAAAAATAAAAACATTCGGTGGCATTTGGACGGAACATAGTCCTGATTTCAGAGAATTTTATTACAACTGTGTTTCAGATATGGCAAGATATAAAGACGAACAAGGTTTCGAATTAATGACTGCATGCCCAAATGTGTTCGACTTTTCGTGTTTGCCGTGGATAAACTTTACTGGATTTAACCTTAATATTTATACCCGTCAATCGCCATTTACTTGGCTTGCCCCGCAAATAACAATTGGAAAGTTTGCCGTTGATTTTAGTGGCAGATTGCAGTTGCCCCTTTCAGTACAGTCTCGCCACGCTGTTTGCGATGGGTACCATGTCGGAAAATTCATTGAAAAAGTTCAACAACTTGTCCAAGATTGCGAAGGGTGGTTATAAAATATATTTGATTTGCCGTTTTAAGGCGAATACGTACGGTTGTAAACACTGAGGTTGGCTCAAACTCGCATTAATGCTGGGTTTTCTTCAATTCCTTATAACTACCCACACCATATTTTTTTATATTTGCAAGCATAAATTTATATGCAAAAAAGCTTTGTTTAGTCTAAAATCATAATTTTTGAAAATATTTCACATCCTGATTCTTCAAGATGTCTCACATATTCATTAAAGTTGATAATTTTTTAAAAATTTTCATTCAAATATACTGAATTAGGAATTTAAGCAATACTAAAATTAAAATACTAAACGGAACTAGGGAATATTTTTACTTGCATACATTTTACTAGAGTTATAAAATAGCCACTAAAAGCAAAAATGATTAAATTTGTAAACATTACTTTATATAATAAATGCTGATGAATACTATGTTTTATCCAGTGCCCTTTAAATACTCGCACCAATCAAAATTTGAGCCATTTAAGGCGGATATTTCCTTTTAGCGAAGGATTTATACGGTATAAAGCCTTCAAAACGAAGAATAAGGCATTTACTATATCCCTCGCTTTTTTGCCTCATTCAAAGTAAAACAACAAAGGGCAAGCTAATCATTATTTTATGATTAGCTTGCCACTTTTTATTTCTTTATATTTTTTGGGGTTCTTTTAAAATCTGTTTTATTTCCTCATATGTTGCAGGTTGATTCTTTGAATTGTTAACGCAATAATTACAAAATACATTATTATAATTATTATTTGCTTTATTAATAGTTTTACCAGCAGTACAACCTGTTTCCACGCCATGCGCCCAACCCGGTAAATAGTAATCAACTTTATAATTATTGTTCTTAAGGGTGCCTATCTCTTTTTCGTTTAAAAAATAAGTTTGATTTGCTCCTTGCCACCAACCACCTGTTATTTTTTAAAAATCATTTTCGTTAATAAAATTCATCTTAATCCCACTTTCTTAAAAAATTAATATAAAAATATACATGTCCGTATTAATATCTGTAGTATGTTTTAATTAAAATCCAATTCATTAAAATATATGTTATACCAAACTAAAAATATATAAATTGTCCATATTTTACGACTGTTATCCCATTTACCTTTGTAGTGCTCGTCGAGGATTTTGACAATTTCGTCACAGTTGAAAAACATATCAGCAGTTTCAGATAAAAAAGCATCTTTCACTATGTTATAATATTTTTCATCTCTAAGCCACACCCTTGTTGGTACCGGAAAACCTAGCTTTTCTTTTTGTGCTGTGTCGACGGGTAGACGTTTCATTGCAGCATGGCGTAGGGCATATTTTGTATTTTCTTTTGGGGTTTTTAAATTTGTCGGCAGAGTAGAAGCGACTTTAAAAACTTCCTTATCCAAAAATGGCACTCTTAGCTCAAGCGAGTTCGCCATGCTCATTCTATCGGCTTTGAGCAGAATATCTCCGACCATCCACATGTTTATGTCGATATACTGCATTTTCGTAACGTCATCATAATTTTTGGCTCTTTCATAAAGTTTTTTGCAAAGATTTTGCGGGCGTGTTGCAAGTGCGGAATTTTTTAATATTTTTTGTTTGTCTTCTTTTGAAAACATAAAGGCGTTGCCGA
>JAEWWM010000067.1 GCA_023458915.1 Bacillota bacterium | reverse complement strand
ATATCTATTCAGAGACATCTTCAAAAAAAGAGAAAAGCAGCAAAATACAAAATAAGAGAGAAGATAAAAAGAAAGATGGCTTTGTTTCAAATTTAATCAAAGAAAAAGGAGTAATCGGTTCACTAAAACTTTTTTCGAAAATTTTAAAATTATCTGAGGATATGCTGAAAAAAGTCTCAAAAGGTGTTTCTGTAAATAAAATGAAAGTGCATTTAATCATTGGCGCTACGGACGCAGCTTCCGCTGCTATAAAATACGGACAGGCCTCAGCTATTTTATATCCCACTGCAGCGTTTATCACATCCTGGATTCAGCCTAAAGAATATAGCGTAAATATAACTTCAGATTTTTTAATTGAAAAAATTTCTATGGATTTGGAACTTGACATAAGCGCCCGCGTTTTTTATATACTTTATATGCTTTTAATATTTTCAGAGAAATACAGCAAATTAGTAAATTAAAAAATTAAATTAAGGTGGTTATCAAGTATGAGTGATAAACTTGAAGGTATGATGGAATCAGCAGTAGATAAAATTAAAGAAATTGTGAATGCAGATACTATAATCGGCCAATCAATTACCACAGCTGACGGTACTGTAGTCATACCTGTTTCGAAAGTATCTTACGGTTTTGCGTCCGGAGGTTCAGATTTCGCTAGCGGTAATCACACAGATAAAGAAATGTTTGGTGGAGGAAATGGGGCAGGGGTAAATATAATTCCTGTTGCATTTTTGGTTATATCCGAAGGCGACGTAAAACTTCTGCAGGTTGAATCTTTCAGTGGTTCACTCGACAGAATCATTGCCATGGCACCTGATATAGTCGATAAAATTGGAAACGCGATTAAAAAAAGAAAGAACAAAAACAAAAATAAAGAGCCTAGCGAAGAATAAAATTTTTGTAAGCTAACGTTTTTTTGTAGTTGATATATAATCGGCTACAAAATTTACATAAATTTTAAAATCAGAAAGGATACGCATTATGGAAAAAAGACTTACACGTTCAAAAACAAACAGAAAAATTTTTGGAGTTTGCGGAGGAATTGGTGAATATTTTAACGTTGATCCCACGCTTATAAGAATTCTGTGGGTTATAGCCGGGTTTACATTTGGCTTCGGAATTCTCGCTTACCTTGTATGTGCCTTGATTATTCCTGAGGAATAATTATTATTAATTTATATTTCCGTAAGTTTAAGAACACAAAAAACAACCACCAAAATTTTGGTGGTTGTGTCTATTGCGTGTAATTATATTTAGCATATTTATTTTTAATAATTGTCTTCGGGATCTTTACCAATTACAATTGCAGTTGGATCGTCTTTAGTACCAGGATTTTTTTTACTAAACCAACCTTTTTTCTTTCCTACTGCGCCCAGTGTAGTAACACCAGCTGCAACAGTAACCACTACTCCAGCACTTATTAAAATTTTCTTTAATGTTGATGAACTTACATTCAAGCCTCCTGCAACTTGCTCTAAAGCTTCTTCTGAAATGACCCCATTTTTCATTTCTTCTGTCATTTTAAACAGCTCCTTTTTGCTGAAAATGTTAATTTTAAATAAAATATGAAACCATTATATATATATTTGTGAAATGTCAATAAAAATTTTAAGTTTGTGTTTAAAATATTGGCAAAAGCTTATTTAACATCTTGGGTGTACTTTTAATAAGATACTATTAACAAATATTAACTGTATTTTCTTATGCCATAGGCATAGAAAAATGCATAAACCACTTTAAGTTGGTGGTGCCTTGAAAAAGATAAATTTAAAATCAGCCTTATTTTTTCTCATGATATTTTCCGTGGCGTTTTTAACGTCATGTTCCGATAACTCCGTGTCTGATATTAAAAAAGTTAGGTTAAATGAAGTAACTCGCTCTATATTTTATGCTCCGCAGTATATTGCTATGGGACTTGGTTTTTTTAAAGAAGCCGGAATTGAAATTGACCTTAAAACCGGAGAGGGGTCGGATAAAACCATGACGGCTGTTCTCGCTTCTCAAGCTGACATTGGGCTTTTGGGCTCATCTGCTGTAATAAGCGTTTATAGCCAAGGTAAAGAAGATTGTCCTGTTATGTTTGCAGGGCTTACGCAGCGAGATGGGAGTTTTTTAGTTGGGCGAAGTCCGAATTTTGATTGGGGAGATTTAAAAGGCAAAGAAATTATTGCCGGGCGAAAAGGCGGAGTGCCTGAAATGACGCTTGAGTACATTCTTTCCAAAAAAGGGTTAGATCCGCATAAAGATGTGAAGCTTTTAAATAACATCCAATTTAACTTGATGAGTATAGCTTTTAGCCGCGGAGTTGGCGATTATGTAGCACTTTTTGAGCCAACGGCGTCAACGCTTGTACACGAAAAAAGTTTTTACATTTTAAAATCATTAGGTTCCGAGTGCGAAAAAATGACTTATACGTGCTACTGTTGTTCCCAAAAATATATGGAAAATAACCCGGAGATAATTCAGCATTTTACAAACGCAATACATAAAGCACAGATTTGGCTCAAAAATCACAGCGCAGAAGAAGCTGCAAAGGTTATTGCGCCATATTTTGTGGATTCGGATATTAATTTTTTAGCCGATTGCATAGAGAACTATTTTAAATCCGATGTTTGGTGCGATAGCCCCGTTATAAGTGAAGAATCTTTTGATTTTATGGAGGAGATAATGATTCGCGCGGGCGAACTTGATAAAAAAATTGATTTTAGCAAGGTTGCTGAAAATAAATACGCAACGAAAGCTGTAAAGAATGCGGTTGGTTGAACCAAAAAGGAGGATAAAATGAGTACTAAAAACAGGGAAAAGATTTTAGAACTTCAAGATATATGTATGAAATACCATACTCCGAGTGAAGAAACCTTGGCAATTGAAAATTTGAGTTTCGATGTGCATGACCGCGAATTTTTAACAATTGTAGGCCCTAGTGGTTGCGGCAAAAGCACGGTTTTGTCGATTATTTCCGGGCTTATTCCTGCATCTTCCGGAACAGTTAATCTAAATAGTAAAAATAACGATAAATCGGGCGCTGAAACAGTGGGGTATATGCTCCAAAGTGACCATTTGTTCGAGTGGCGTACAATTAAGCAAAATGTGCTCCTTGGGTTAGAGATAAAAAAAATTTTAACCGATGAGTCGTGCGAATATGCTGTAGAACTTTTGCACAAATATGGCCTTGGAGAATTTTTGGATTATTACCCTAACCAGCTTTCAGGCGGAATGCGCCAAAAGGCTGCTCTTATACGCACGCTTGCTGTAAAACCTGAAATTTTGCTCCTTGATGAACCTTTTTCTGCGCTTGATTACCAAACTCGTCTTACTCTTTCCGAGGAGGTCAAAGATATAATATTAAGCGAAAAAAAGGCCGCCATTTTGGTAAGTCACGATATTTCTGAAGCAATCTCGCTTTCAGACAGAATTATTGTGTTTTCGGAAAGACCAAGCACGGTTAAAAAAATTGTTGACATTGATTTTGGAAAGAATGTCCGGGCTGCTAACGAAAAACAAAAACACAGAAAGTTTAACGAATATTTTGATGTAATCTGGGGTGAGCTGAGCCGTGAAAAAAACAAAAGTAAATTATGAGAAATATTCTAAAGAGCATAGTTTATATCTAAAAAATAAAAGAAAAAAATCCAGGGTTGTGCGAGTATCTCAGATAGGCTTTTTTGCTTTTTTACTCGCTTTTTGGGAGCTTGCCGCAAAGCTTAAATGGATTGATCCGTTTATTATGAGTTCCCCATCGAGAGTTTGGAATACGCTTCTAAATTTAAATTCGGCAGGTCAGCTTTGGAGCAATGTTAATTTCACGCTGATAGAGACTATTTCAGGTTTTATTTTAGGAACTATTATAGGTTTTATTATTGCCGTGATAATTTGGTGGTCAAAATTTATTTTTAAAGTAAGTGAACCGTACCTTGTTGTGCTTAATGCTTTGCCAAAAGTGGCGCTTGGACCAATTGTTATAGTTTGGATAGGCGCGGGTTCAGCTTCAATAATAGTTATGGCGCTTTTGGTTTCTGTGGTTATATCAACTTTGAATATTCTTGCGGGTTTTAAAAATGTAAGCACGGAAAAGGTTTTTTTAATGAAATCTTTTGGTGCGAGCAAAATGCAAATCCTTCTCAAGTTGGTTATTCCTGCTAATGTTTCTACAATTATTTCGACTTTGAAAATTAATGTCGGGATGTCACTTATTGGCGTTATAACAGGTGAATTTTTAGTTTCATCGCACGGGATAGGTTATTTGATAGTCTATGGCGGCCAGGTGTTTAAGCTTGATTTAGTTATGGCAGGAATTTTCATACTCGGAATAATAGCATCGATTATGTATATGGGTGTCGCAAAGTTTGAGAGTTTTTATTTAAAAAAGAGAAAATAGCAGTAGTTAGATCACTGTGCGGCTGCGTTAACTTTTACTAATAAAGGTTCATATGATGCTACTATAAAGTGTTTGCAAAGCGCAGAATTACATAGGGCAGTGAAAATTTAAGATGTATTTTATGTTTTTTATCTACAAATTTATTACTGCCTCATATATTTATTGATTTTTTGTGCTTGAAACAAATTTTAAAGGAATGGAGACTAATTTTATGAACGAATTGATGATGCATATAGTGGCTAGGCAATATGGTATAACTCCTTTTCCGGAACAAACCCCGGAAGCCATGGCGTATATTCCTTTTCAGCAGATGGGCAATATTGTTTACAGCGCGGAACAAGGTGTAAGCGTGGGAACTATGTTTCCGGAGCTAGATAAGCCTTTTGAAGGAGCGTCAACAGGTGGGGGGTCTGAAAGATGAATGAGCAAGAAATGATGCTTCGGCGAATCGCAACCCTTGATTTTGCAATTGTGGAGCTTAATTTATATATGGATACCCATCCGGACGACAGGGACATTAATATAAAGTTAAATGACTACAAACAGCAAAGCGATGCACTCAAAGTGCAATATCAAGAAAAATATGGGCCTCTTACCTCAAGACAAATGGAAGAGAATAGATGGGGATGGATATCTGACCCATGGCCATGGAATAATGACGAAAATAGTAGTGAAGGAGATGCGAGGTAAATGTGGGTTTATGAGAAAAAGCTGCAATATCCTGTTAATATAAAAAATACTAACCCTGCGCTTGCCAAAATGATAATCACTCAATATGGAGGTCCAGATGGCGAGCTAGGAGCGTCGTTAAGATATTTAAGTCAGAGGTTTGCAATGCCGTATCCTGAACTTAAGGCAATTTTGACAGATGTTGGGACTGAAGAACTCGGGCATTTAGAAATGATTGGTGCAATTGTTTATCAGTTGACTAAAAATCTTTCAAAAGAGGAAATAAAAGCAGGCGGCTTTGAAGACTATTATGTTGATCACACAACAGGAATTTATCCTACATCGGCGGGAGGCCAACCGTATACAGCATCTGCAATGGCAGTCAAAGGTGATCCTATAACAGATCTTCATGAAGATCTGGCGGCAGAGCAAAAAGCCAGAACCACATACGATAATATCTTAAGGTTTTGTGATGACCCTGATGTAAGAGATCCAATAAGATTTTTGAGAGCAAGGGAAGTTGTACATTATCAGCGCTTCGGCGAAGGTCTCAGACTTTGCACTGACAGGCTTGATAGTAAAAATTTCTATGCATTTAACCCTTCTTTTGACAATAAAAAATAAAATCACGAGTAATAATATTCAGAATAAATGAGTAGTAATAAAATACTACTCATTTTTAGAATGTGATTATGAATATATAAATGGGACAGATGAAAACAATAAAACTGGGATATTTATATTTAATAGATTTTTATTATAAAAAATATAACGATTTTGAACAAAAGAGTCCGAAAAATTTAGGGAGGTGGCAGTCTAGCGTGATTATTAGAAGAAGGAAATCAAAATGGAAAATGGTGTTAATGCTTATTGCTATAGTGTTAGGTATAACGACCATGGCACAAGTAGAAGTATCGGCAATACCATTAGTAGAAGAAGTAGAAAAATTACTAAAAGATAAACCGGAAAATTGGACGATTGGTAGTGAAAATAATACAGAATTAAAAGAGAGGCTTTTAAATTTGGTAACCTGGGCAATTTTGGAATTTGAAAATGCTAGCGATGACAATTATGATGCTTTTAAGCAACTCGCCGAAGAGTTTAATGAACATATTTGCTTGTTGAGAGATACCACTAAACGTAAGGAGAACCCTACTAGCTACACATACGAAAATTCTCTTGTTGCTGTTGTTGCTTTGAAAACTAAAGTAGACTCTCTTATTGATGTTTCCTTAAAATGCGCTGTCGGAATAGCCATTTATAATAAACTATACTGCGGATCATCCCCTATCATTATTTGTAAAGAAAGAAATCTTGAGATTTATAAATTATTTGAAGAAGTTACCATTAATAGTGATGAACAAATTAGAATTGATGAAAAAAAATGTAAAATCGGTAGCAAGCTATACTTTAATAATTTAATAAAATTTCTAACAGAGCAAACTCAAATTTTTAAAAAAGGAACTTTAAGAGTATCAAATAAATCAAACTTGCTTAATAAAAAAAAGGAGCAAGTGATAGAAAAAGCCCGACAGGCACGTGAAGCAACTTTGAGGAGTTTGAATTCAAGTTCAAGCAGTTCAAATCACAGATAGCACTTGGGGCAAAATCTTTGTCTTCTTAAAAAGTGCCTTTTAAGCTCTAATTTAATTCAATAATACTTGGTTTAATGTGTAATCTTCTAAAAAGTGTAGAGCTTTTTAGAAGATTTTAAATTTATTCAAAAACAACAAAAACCTAGACATTCGACAAATTTTATTATAAAATCGATGACATGCTGATTACACAGCGAAACGATTTAAAAATTAGGAAAGTTAAGGAGTTAAAAAAGGATGAAAAAATGCGATAATTCTGATCAAATGAGCGTAGGTATCAGGAACGGAAAATCAAAATGGAAAATGATACTAATATTTATTGCTATTATGTTAAGCGTAATACCCATAGCACAAACCGAGGTATCTTCTGCGCCTAATTCAGTAAGCCAATCACAATCAATATTATCGGTAGATGAAATAAAAAAAGTAAAGGAAATGTTAAATAAGCTGCCGGAATATTGGATATTGTTTAATGAAAAAGATATGGAAAAAAAAGAACAACTTTTCAAATTGATGGCCCAAATAATTCTTGATTATAATAATGCGCGTAAGGAATTTTATGCTGCTTACAACAAAGTAGTTGGGATGATTAACGAGAATAGCGAGCGATTGGGATCCGATTTTACATACAAAAATTTTCAAGAAGCCTTGGAGGAAATCTCTATTAATACTTTCGTCAATGGCGGCGATGTTATAAACGCTATCGGGAATGCTTCTTATAGCGAATTCTATAATGTGAAAAATTGGGAAATAGGTGGTGTGGCTTACAAAACGATTATTGATTATAAGGATAAACAGGTTGGGATTGATGGAAAAGACTATATGATTGGTAGTAAAATATATTTTAAAAATTTAATAAAAGTTTTTGAAAAAAGTACTGAAGATCTACAAAATTTACAAAGTCAACTTCAAAAATTATTAAATAAAATAGATCCAAAAGACTTAAAAAATCAAAAGAGTTTAAGCTGTTTCAAATCAAAAATAACATCTAATCTGATTTTTTAATCCCTTTGGCAGTGAAGTAATTTAAAAATCTTAGCTGTTCAATTTTTACTGTTTTTAATTTTAAAAATTTGTTCACGATCTTTGTTTAGCACTGTCTTTATAAACGAGATCTTGAACATTTTTGCGACGTCTGTTAAAATCATTTTTTATGTATGATTTTGGTACTTTATACAAATGAAAGCTACGTAAAAAGTATATTTAGTAACATAAGGGTGATATAAATTTTGAAAATGTATTTTTATTATGGGGTTATGGGATCGAGCAAGACGGCGAACGCTCTTATGAAAAAATTTAACTTTGAAGAACGCGGGCGAAAAGTTGCCCTTTTAAAACCAAGTCTTGATACAAGGAACGGAAAAATTTTGATAAAATCGCGCATTGGACTTTCGAGCGAAGCGTTTTTTCTTGATAGGGAAGCTACGGTCGAAAAAACTCTTGGTGGCAAAAATAATTTTGACATAATAATGATTGATGAAGCACAATTTTTATCTGGAGCTCAAGTGGACGAGCTGCGTGAGCTTGCCGATAACGGCATTATGGTTATGTGCTATGGTTTGAAAAACAATTATACGGGTCATCTTTTTGAAGGAAGCAAAAGAATAATCGAAGTTTGCGATACCATTCGGGAAATTCAGTCAATGTGCAGTAAATGCGGAACAAAAGCTGTAGTTAACGCTAGGTATTCGGGTGAAAAAATAATTTATGAAGGCGATATTATTGATATAGGTGGAGAAGAAAAATATATTACCCTTTGCCATAAGTGCTGGATGAAAGGCAAAATATAAAAAAATGGTTAGCAGAATTTTAGGTATAATATTATAAACTTTATAAAATACATGAGGTAAAAAGATGGATGTAAGTGGCGTAAATACAGATTTTGACGGTTTTAGGCTTCAATATAGCCTTGAAGCTGAACAGTCTGTGCTGGGTTCAATACTTATAGATTCGAGCTGCCTTAATAAAGTCGCGGAGATTTTAATTCATCCGGACTATTTTTATCTTGCGAATCACAAAGCCATATATTCTGCAATGATTGATATGTTCACAATTGGTCAGCCTGTAGATTATATTACAGTACTTGACAAGCTTAGAATTCAAGATGACGTAGACTCTACAAATTTTAAATCTTATCTTTTACAGCTTGCGCAAATTGTTCCATCAGTTTCGAATGTTGAATTTTACGCAGATATTGTACGCGATAAATATAATATTAGAATGCTTATGAACACTGCAAGGGAAATTATTGACGATACTTCAAGTGGTGAGATTGATTCCGCAGAGCTTTTGAACTCCGCTGAGCAAAAAATTTTTGATATACGCCGCGGTAAAGATACTAGAGGGCTTCAAAAAATTAACGAAATAATTGTTCAAACTTTTGATAGGATTGATAACCTTAACTCCCAAGCCAGCGAAGAGTATAGTGGATTACCAACGGGTATTAAGGATCTCGACAGAGTTATAATGGGCCTTAATAAAACAGATTTTATACTTTTAGCTTCCAGGCCAGGTATGGGGAAAACAAGTTTTTCGCTTAATATTGCCGAACACGTGGCAATTGTAAAAGAAAAAAAGGTTGCGTTTTTCTCGCTTGAAATGTCTAAAGAGCAACTTGTTTCAAGAATGCTTTCAGCAAAGGCTCAAATCCCGGGGCAAAATTTGCGTCTCGGAAAGCTAAGCGATAAAGAATGGGTGCGGCTCATTGAAGCTGGTGATATTTTGTCAAAAGCGCCAATTTATATAGATGATACCCCCGGAATTACTATTCCTGAGATGAAAGCAAAACTCAGGCGTCTTGGTAATGCTGATCTGGTTATTGTCGATTATTTGCAGCTTATGTCCAGCGCGAAACGAATTGATAATCGCGTACAAGAAGTTTCTGAAATAACGAGAAACCTTAAAATTATGGCGAAAGAGCTTGATGTCCCTGTTTTAACACTTTCCCAGCTTTCAAGGGCGAGCGAGCAAAGAACTAACCATAGGCCGGTTCTTTCAGATCTTAGAGATTCAGGTTCAATTGAGCAGGATGCTGATATAGTGATGTTTTTATATAGAGAAGGATATTATGAAACTGGTGATGTCGCGGAAGATCACGACAAAAACAGTGGTGAATGCATTATTGCCAAAAATAGGCACGGCGAAACCAGATCAGTTCCGCTTCACTGGCAGGGAGAATTTATGCGTTTCACTGCTAAGGAGGTCATGCGAAATGATTTCTAAAACTTTTGAAACTATAAAAAAGTTCGATATGATTAAAAACGCAAAAAAAATAATAGTCGGATTTTCAGGAGGAGCGGATTCAGTCGCTCTTCTTCACTTTCTGTATTTTTTTGTAAGTGATAAAGAAAAAAAATTTGCAATTACCGCCATTCATGTAAACCACGGACTTCGTGATGAGGAAGCACTAAGGGATGAAGATTTTGCTGTATCTTTCTGCGAAAAATTTGGGATAAAAATAATTGTTAAAAAAATTGATGTGGCTAAGCTTGCTAAAAACAATAAAATAGGACTTGAGGAAGCCGGGAGAAAGGCAAGGTACGAAATTTTTGAATCTTTTGCCGAAGATTCTTTTACAAAAATTGCAACGGCGCACACTCTTTCGGATAGCTGCGAAACTTTTCTTTTAAATTTCACAAGAGGCGCTGCTCTTAAAGGTCTTTGTGGAATTCCTGCGGTCAGAGGCAACATTATAAGGCCGCTTATAAATGTTACCCGTGCGGAAATTGAAAAATATTGCATTGAAAATAATTTAAACTTCATTCACGACAGCTCAAATTTTGAAAAAAAATATACTCGCAACAAAATAAGACTTGATGTTATTCCTTATTTGAAAAGCATTAATCCAAATTTTGAAAATGCCGCTTATAGGACTTTAAATTCCCTTTTTGAAGACGAAAAATATCTTGACGAAAAGGCCGACGAGGCGCTTAAATTAGCAAAAAATAAAACCGGATACTGCATCGAAAAATTAAAAAATTTGCCAAATTCTATAAAAAATCGTACTATTGCTAAAATTATTAAAAACTATACTTTAAAACATCCGGAGCAAAAACATATAAATTTAGTTGGCAACATTATAGACGGCTTTTCACTTGAAGTTACTTTGCCGGTTAAAGTGAAAATTGTTAATAAAAATGGTAACTTACAGATTAAAGATGAAGTTGAAACAATACATAGCCTAAATTGGGAATATCCTTTAGAAGAATTTAATTTCTTGACAGAGATAGGCGTAAATATCATAATTAAAGTTATAACTTTTTCAGAATATCAGAGTTTAAAGTTAAAAAATGACGAAAAAGTTAGATACGCTTTTGATTTTGAAAAATTACCTAAAGGAAGCATTATTAGAAATCGCAGGACAGGGGATAAGTTCACTTTACCCTTTAGAAACGTTACAAAAAGCGTAAAAAAACTTTTTAATGAGTTAAAAATTTCTGAAGATCAAAGGAATAAGATCCCTTTAATCGCTTTTAAAGATGAAATCGTGTGGATTGACGATGTGGGTGTTTCAAAAAATTATATGGTGAATGAGAACACTAAAAAAGTAGCTATGATTTATAAGGAGCCGATAAAGTAAAATGATGGATTTTATAACAAAAATAGTTTTAAATAAAGAAGAACTGGCAGGTACGGTAAAAAGACTAGGTGAGGAAATAAGTTGCGATTATAAAGACAAAAATCTTTTAATGATTAGCCTTTTAAAAGGCTCTGTTGTTTTTATGACGGATTTAATGCGCGAGATTACTATCCCATGCAAGATAGATTTTATGGCGGTTTCCAGTTACAACGGCACAACAAATGGTGGCGGAAATATTAACATTTTAAAAGATTTAAACATTGACGTAAAAGATTTTGACGTTCTTATAGTTGAAGATATTCTTGAAAGCGGGTATACTCTTAAATGCATCACAAAAATGCTCAGTTCGAGAAGTCCTAGAAGCATGAAAATCTGTACTCTGCTTGATAAGCCAAATTCCAGAAAAGCGAGTATTCAAGCGCAGTACGTGGGACATGAGATCCCTGATGAATTTGTAGTGGGATACGGTCTTGATTATAACGAAAAGTACAGAAATTTGCCTTTCATAGGAGTTCTCAACCCGAAGTATATATAAGTAACACATTAATAAATTTTTGTGATTTTTATGATTGGTAAATATAGGAGTGAAATTAGAGTTGGATAACGATAAAAATAAAGTGCTAAGAAGTATGGCAATGTTTTTAGGTTTGCCGCTTCTTATAATTTTGATTATTGCGCTAATAAACGGAATAACGCCTCAAAAAACATACAATTACTCTGAGATTATTAATGATTTTAAAAATCATCAGGTAACTGAATATAATATGAATCTTGGCTCAGGTAGTATGGAAATAAAGCTTAAAGACGGCAGCACAGTGTATTATACTGCTCCGAGCGTAAATCTCATATATAGTGATATTAAAGATTATATAAAAGAATATAATCAGGAAAATCCGAATTCGCCGATGGTATATAACTTGACGAAACCCGCAGAAACGTCTTGGATTTTAAGCACATTTTCATTTGTGATTTTACCGGTACTTATGTTATGCTTCGTAGGCTGGCTTTTCATGCGCAGAATTACAATTATGGGCGGTGACGGCAAACAGTTTGGTTTCGGAAAAGCTAAGGCAAAAAATATGGCAAACGAGAGAAGAAAAGCAACCTTTGCTGATGTTGCCGGAGCTGATGAAGAAAAAGAAGAACTTTCTGAAATTGTCGATTTTCTTAAAAATCCGAAAAAATACGGTGAACTCGGCGCGAGAATTCCAAAAGGCGTGTTGCTTATTGGTCCGCCGGGAACAGGAAAGACATTACTTGCAAGGGCTGTTGCGGGCGAAGCTAATGTTCCATTTTTTTCAATGTCGGGTTCGGATTTTGTTGAAATGTTTGTCGGTGTAGGAGCTTCGCGCGTGCGCGACCTTTTTGAGCAGGCAAAAAAAGCTTCACCATGCATTATTTTCATAGACGAAATTGATGCAGTCGGACGTCAAAGAGGAGCAGGCCTTGGCGGCGGGCACGACGAAAGAGAGCAGACTCTCAATCAACTTCTTGTGGAAATGGACGGCTTTGGCGTTAATGAAGGCATTATTGTGATAGCAGCAACCAATAGACCTGATATTCTAGATCCTGCGCTTATGCGCCCTGGCAGATTCGACAGGCAAGTAGTTGTTAATAGACCTGATATGAAAGGCCGCGAAGAAATCCTAAGAGTTCACTCGAAAGGCAAACCTTTTGCCCCAGACGTAAGCCTTAAAACCATTGCTAAATCCACAGCTGGGTTTACGGGTGCTGACCTTGAAAATTTAATTAATGAATCAGCTCTTTTGGCAGTTCGGCGCGGGCTTAAAGCAATTACAATGAAAGAAATTGAAGAAGCCACGATTAAAGTTGTGATGGGCACAGAAAAAAGGTCAAGAATAATCACCGAGGATGAAAAAAAGCTTACCGCTTACCACGAAGGTGGCCACGCAATTGCAACATATTTTTGCAAAACTCAGGATAAAGTTTATGAAGTGTCGATTATCCCGCGCGGCATGGCGGGCGGTTATACAATGCACATACCTGAAAAGGACGAAACGTATGTTTCTAAAAATAAAATGCTCGAAAGCATAGTTGTTTTAATGGGCGGAAGAGCAGCGGAAAATCTTGTACTTGGCGACATATCGACCGGAGCATCAAGCGACATTGAGCAGGCAACGAAGATAGCTCACTCAATGGTTACACGTTATGGTATGAGCGATATTATAGGTCCGATTGTTTATGGCTCAAAAAATGACGAAATTTTTATCGGCAGAGATATGGGACACATTAAAGATTATTCCGAAAGCACAGCTTCGAAAATTGACGAAGAAATAAAGAAAATAATCACAAAATGCTATGAAAAAACTGAGAAAATACTTAAAGATAACCTTGAAAAATTGCATGAAGTAGCAGACTTCCTAATTTTGAATGAAAAAATCAAAAGCAATGAATTTGCAGCTCTTATGGGTGGCGCAATTATAAGTGCGGAATAAACCTGCTCTGAAACCCGTACAGACCACGAATTTTATACAAAAATTCATTTTCAATTTAAAGCTGCTTCTTGTCATAATAAACATAGAGTAGGATATAAGAGATACATGGGAGGTTCTCCGTAAGTGTACGATGATTTTAAAGATGAAAAAAATGAGTTTGAATATCCGCAAAAATCAGTTGTGAAAAGTAATGTTAATTCGCAAGATATTGCTGATTTTGAAGAAGAAAATTTTCAAAATATGACTTCGATAAAAAAAGGCACTAAAACTTTTCTTATTTCTGTAATTGGTGTGCTTTCTTTCTTAATTGTAGCTTTAGCATCGTATGTTATTTACTCGCTTATTAACCCTGGATTTAATATTTTAAACGCCGCTTCAGATGCTTTTCAAAAAAAATTAGATACCAGTGATCACACTCCCGGGGTATCTGAAATAAAATTCGAAGAAAAACCGACTGATTCTCGCGAGCTTTCGGCAGAAACTATTTATGCAAATGTTTCGCCATCAGTTGTGGGTGTGGTCGTGTACGATACAGGAGCGGATATAGTTTCTGATCCTGTGAGCGAAGGCTCCGGTATAATAATAAATGAAAAAGGATATATAGTTACTAATTCGCATGTGGTAGGGAATTCAAGGCAAAATAACATAAAAATAGTTTTAAATACAAATGAGGAGTTTTCGGGTAAAGTCATTGGGTTCGACAGCAAAACCGATATTGCTGTAATTAAGACTGATAAAACAGGTTTAAGGTCCGTTGCATTCGGGAATTCTGACGAAGTTAAAGTAGGCGCTTCTGCGCTTGCTCTTGGAAATCCATTAGGACTTAATTTTGCAAGTTCGCTTACTAGAGGTATCGTTTCTGCAATTAACCGTTGTTCGGGGGGAGCGACCAACAGTTTGGTAAAATATATCCAAACAGATGCCGCAATTAATCCGGGGAATTCGGGTGGACCACTTATAAACATGTACGGTCAGATAATCGGAATAAATTCATCTAAAATTGCAGTTGCGCACTGTGAAGGGATGGGATTTGCAATTCCGAGTAATATTGTTAAAAGCGTAGTTGACGACATAATTGAAAAAGGCTATGTTCCCGGACGTGTAAGGCTTGGGCTTTCAGGCAAAATGGTTAGTAATTATCAAGCTCAGATTTATAACGTACCCGTGGGGATTATAATTTCCGAAATAAGCAGGGACAGCAATTTGCCTTCGAGTGGAATTCAAGCGGGGGATATAATAACTAAAATTAATAATGTAAACGTTACAAGCCTTGATGTGTTTTATGCAGAACTTTACAGCCATAAACCTGGTGAAAGCATAAAACTTTCGATATATCGCCCATCTACTAATCGTTTAGCGTCTAATTCATTTGACGTAAATGTTGTCCTTTTGGAAGATAAAGGTGAAACTCAAGGCGCCGTTGCTAAACAGGCATGAATTAGAACCAAATTTTTATATTAAGGAATGTAAAAAAAGTAATGGAGAAATTTAATGTGAAAAACAAGAGCTTTTTAGTGGGATCTATTTTACTTTGCATTGCTGTACTTGGCTTGGGGCTGTTTTGGTTTTTTAAGAATAATCAGCAAAAAAATAGTGAGTCATCAAACATTTCTATAGCCATGGCGCTTGATGACGGTTATTTATACCCGACTATAGTTGCTATGACTTCAATAATGGAGAACGCGAATAAAAACACGAAATATGATTTTTATGTGATGCATCCCCCTGAGTTCAAAACAGAAAATAAAGAAAAGCTAAAAACATTAGAGGAAAAATACAGCCGTTGCCATATAAATCTTATAAATATGGGAAGTCAGTACAAAAATGCAAATGATAAGGGACGCATAACAACTCCGACTTATTATCGCCTTTCACTTTCGGAACTTTTGCCGGAAATTGATAAAATAATGTGGTTAGATGGCGATACTCTCACATTCCATGATCTTAATGAAATGTATAAAATAGATATGGAAGGCTATTATTATAAAGGTTTTTTGGATGATAATGTTAATGCCGTTAAAAGTTTTGATGTTGACAATGACCACTGTATATGTGCCGGGGTGATGCTGATAAATCTGAAAGAGCTTCGCAAAGATAATATGGTGGAAGTGTTTAAAAAATTCATTGAAGAAAATAACGAAAAGTTAATCCAGCATGATCAAACTGTAATTAATGTTGTATGTTACAAGAAAATAGGAATTTTGCCGGCAAAGTTTGGAATTTATAGCTATGATAATGTAAAGCAAGCTCGTGAACAGGCTAATGTTTCTTTATGCTCTTATGGGTATACTGCTGATGAACTTGAACAAGCTTATAAAAATCCAACAGTTCTTCACTGTGTAAATAAGCCATGGAAATCAATGTCAGCCCCTTTTGCAGATAGATGGTGGGATTAT
>JAEWWM010000066.1 GCA_023458915.1 Bacillota bacterium | reverse complement strand
TTCCAGCCTAGGTGCTGCGAATCTTTCATAAAATAAGGTTCATATTCCTTCTCTCGCATATCTAGATAATCAAAACCATACTTGGACGCTAAAGTTTCTGCTTCATCGTAGAAAGTCGCACGTTTTTGGCGGTTTAAACCAAAATGGTCATGATAAAAACCATTAACGGGTGTAAACATTACATAAACATCAACGTTACAGTCTTTACATAATTTCAAAAACATTTCAAAATCGCTGAGTTCGTTGGAGTTTAACAAATTAATATTTTCAAACGATTTCTTTGTGTTTTCGCTATCCCAAATCGGCTTAACGTAATTTGTATATAGGTCATTCATGATATATAAACTGTTATTTGTGCAATTTTCTTCTCCCATCTTTTGGGCCTTAATTTCTTCTGCTCGCCAGTTAATATTTTTAACTTTTTGTAGAGGTTTATCTTTAAATTTATTGATAGCTTTTAATGCCATATGCTTATCTTTTAACTCTATAAATTTTTCTCTTACAAAATAATAAGGTTTTAAAAAATTTAAGCAAAATTTAGAAAACTCGTTTTTAGAATAAAGATATGAATACATTCGAATTTCATTTAAAGAACTTTCGTTTTTAGTGAGTTTACAAGTGCGTTCGCAGGCATATTTTTTGATGTCAGCACTAATATCACTGTTATTCATGAATTTATAAAACTGAATTTCGGAAAAATTTGAACAGTACCCGGAAGCATCGATTTCTTGGGAATAGAACCACGGTGGAGAAACAAGAAGAACAATTTTTTTGCCTCTAAAATTTTCAGATAAAGCTCCGATTTTTACTGAATTTGTAAGTGACTGGCAGTACGCGCGGCCTGTTAAAACTATATCGCAATTTAGCTCTGAATTTGGGAAAAAGTTTCTTGCGTGCTGCGGGATTTCAGTTGAGTCGAGTTCAGAAGAACCTAGCAAAATAATGTCACCTTTATTTGCATTGTTGGACAAAAGTTTTATGCCTTCATTCATCTCATCAACACCGAAAGTTCTAGCAAGTGCCGGATTATAATTTTTCACTATTTGATTGTCTAGGTGTCTATTATAAACATACAAAAAAGCCAAAGATATCGCCATAGGAATAATAATTAAAAAAATGTTTTTTATGAATTTTTTCCACATGAATAATTTCCTTTTTCTAAACGCGAAACTGCGTAAAAATTGTAAAATATGTTGACAAAATATTAGTCTAGTAATAATATAAATGTAGTAAGAGTTTGAACCGCAAAAGCGGCCTTATTCTTAAAATTTAGAAGTTACTAAAAAGCAACGCTCTCCATTTTTAGAAGGATGAGAGCGTTATCTTTTTTTATGGTTATACATTGAATTAAATAATTCAATAGCTAAATATATTAATAAAATTAGTATACTTAACATTCCACATCACTCCCTTCTATGTGGGAGTGAATAAGACGCGCTCTGCAAGCAAACTCTTGCTATAGAAAATAGTATACATGAATATGGGAACAAATGGTATCATCTGTTCTTAAATTCTCTTAAAATAACATAAAATTTGGAATGCCCCGCTTGATTTTTAGAATATTTGTAAAAATATACTTAGAGTATTTTATTCTTTTTGTGGGAGATATTTACTCCCCTCTAAGAGAGTTAACAGTTCCCTCAAGGTTCAGCGTACCGTAGCCCCACTGGGGGTTTGGGTAACGTCGTATACTATCGCGGACGCTGCCTCTTATTAAAAGAGTTCTGATTCTGTTGCCGTTTAAAGATGGTGAAGTTCCCTCGACAATAGCCCCTTGGAATAGCAGTGCAGATGCTCCTGCAGTGATTGCAGCGGAGACGCTTGTTCCCGTCATTTGCCCCGGACCTATTGGGTAAAATCCGGATATGTCAACGCCGGGGGCTACAAAATCAGGCGCAAATTTTGAATTCACTGTTGGCCCCCATGAGCTGTTTATGTATAAACTGTTTTCTCTGTAGTTATATGCGCCTACACTGATAATACCTCGCGAAGTTGAAGGCACAACTACCGTATAA
Source organism: Bacillota bacterium (assembly GCA_023458915.1). GTDB lineage: Bacteria > Bacillota > Clostridia > Oscillospirales > Acutalibacteraceae > UMGS1491. The sequence goes on along the minus strand of JAEWWM010000066.1, from coordinate 36,087 downwards.
TTCGGAGTAGGAGAGACGAAATCTACATCCGAGCTTATGAACCCCGTCATAGGGAGCCAGGCATGATATCGTCCGCTTATAATTATGTCGCCATGAAGATTTATTTCCCATGTTCCGGGGACAATATCTGTTATCTGAATAATTGCAAATCTGCTTTCGTTTTGGTGGTAAAGTACGCTGACTGTCGACTTCTCCAAAATCAGTTTTTTCTGAAAATAAGTTCCTACAAAAAACGGTACACGGCTTATTATTTCGCCTGACGGAGATTTGATTGAAAAAGATATTTTATCCCAGCCATCATACCAAATGTAAACACTTATAGAAGTTGCCCTATCCCCAACTCTTACTAAAATCGGTGCGATATCGCCTGTTCTTTGAAGTATACCTTCTGTGTGGTGCCGCGCATTGCTTTCGTTGCCTACAGCGGTACATACCGCAATTCCCGGAGCATTTGAAAGAAAAGTTACATATTGTTCTATCCTATTTCGCCCGTTATGTCCGCCGAAGTTTGTTCCGAGTCCGAGGCACGTGACGGATGGCATTTTTAAAAGCCCCGCATTGTCAGTTACAAAAGCGATTCCCATCATAATATCGGTGGACTGGTATGCATTTTCTTGTTCCGGTGGAACTAAGAATACATTAAGATAAAAAGGGTTTGCTTTTTTTAATTTTACAACAATTAATTCTGCATCAGGAGCTGCCCCTATGAAATCATCTACCTTTCTGCCTGCGGCAATTGAAGCAAGAAAGGTTCCGTGCCCGACTGTATCTTTATGAGGAACTATACTGTAAGGGTCGTCGTTTTTAAGAGCTTCATTAATTTGCTCATTAGTATAAACAGTACCAAAACTTACGTTGTCGTTAGGCTCGGTGTGAATTGTTTGGTCCCAAATATATCTTATTTTTGTTGTCCCGTCTTCATAGCGGAATACGGGTTGAGTATAGTCTATCCCAGTGTCTACAATACCAATTATCGTACCTCTACCTGTTGCATTAATATACGGCTGCTGTTGCACCTGGGAGATGCCTGCTGCTTCTAAGGCTTCACTGTCGGTGAGGCCGTATATTTCTGGATAAATATTCAAAAAATCAGAGCCAAGGTCTTTAAATATTTCTTTCATATGTTCTTCTGATGTATATAAAATTGCTGTTTCATTTCTGAGTATACTACCTACCCGTATGTAAGGATGGTCATTTACATACGCCTGGAAGGTAGGGGTGAACCATGAATTAAAAGCCACAGTAGTTGGGAGATGTATGAATTCATAAAGGGGCATTTCAAGCTCGTTTTGTTGTTCTGCGTCCGGCATAGTAATCAACTCCTTTGAAGACTTTAGTTTTTATTTAAATGTTTCTGGTAAAAGACCTAAGCTGCAACATAGTGTTAAATAAGCACAATGTACCATAACCCCAAGAGTTGTTCGGGTAAGATATATCTGGCCTTCTTGTCGCACCGCTTTTAAGGTAAGATTTAACTCTTTCACCGTAAAGAAAAGGGTCATTCCCTTGAACAATGCCCCACTGCATCATTAGTGCCACTGATCCTGTTACAAAAGGTGCTGCCATACTTGTTCCCGTGAAAAAACCGTATCCGCCGCCAACTTTTGCAGTTGATGTATTAACTGCAGGTGCTACTAAATCAGGTTTGGCGAATACAACATTAAGGGTATTTCCTTTTCCAGAAAAACTGGCTATTATACCCCTTTCTGAGTCATATCCGCCGACAGTTATTACATTTTGAGCGGTGGCTGGTATAGTTAAAGTTATATTTTCGTTAGAAATGGTAAAAGCGGTTTGAGCAGTTACTTCTTCTACTGTTGGTAGGTACATATTATAATTTCCGTCTGTTATTTGCCTGGCGCGTACAGTTATTTTATAAATTCCTATAGGCAATGGGCCTGGAGGAGAGCTGATTTGAAAGAAAATTTCCTGGAATGCATTATAAAATTGTGGTTGCCCATAGTTTACAAATACTGAAATATTACCAAAACGATAGGTACGTGTAAGGTCGTAGTAAATTATTTCACCGGTAGTTTGCCCTCCGGGAAGCGTTAGTTCTACCGTGAAATCATCTGTAAAATTTTTCCACAAAGTTATATAAAATGAATTGAATTTTCCGGCATAAAAAAAATCAACTTCCTGGGTTTCGTGAGAAGCTATTTTCCCTTCATGGTGATGCCCTGCGCTGCCTTCATTTCCGGCAGCCACAACTATGGAATTTTTCCATCTTTCGGCCATGCTGTCGATGTAAGTTTCAAATATTGATTGCCCGTTATGTGGGCCGTCATTTGTGCCGTAGCTTATATTTATAACAACGGGCATATTTAGCATTTGTGCTTTGTCAATAACATATTTTATTGCTCTCATTAATTCTGTTGTTTTTGCAAAAGACGGAAATCCTTTTTCACCAAGTTTGACTATAATAAGCGAAGCTTCGGGAGCTACCCCGGTTTCTCCTCCGGCTTCTCGGCCATTTCCGGCAGCGATCCCTGCAATTGCTGTTCCGTGGCCTACTATATCTGTTTGTGGGACTACTGCATACGGGTCGGGAGCCAGGAGTGCTTCGTTTAACTGGTTATTATTATATTCAACTCCGCGTTTAAATCCTTCAGGAGGAGCTCCTACTGCTGTTTGATCCCAAAGGTATAAAATCCTGCTTGTTCTATCCTCGTTTATAAAATCAGGATGAGTGTAATCAATTCCTGAGTCTAATATAGCTATAAGTACACCTTGCCCTAAAAGATTAAATTCACTCGATGAATGTACCTCATCTACGCAAGAGCGATGCAGCTCTTCGTGGAGGTTTAAAGCTAAAATTTTAGGAGATTCAATATGTTCTATTTCGGTATAAGGTACAAGAAGGGAAATTTGGTCAAGTGTGAGAGTTGCAATAGCATAATTTTCGCTTAGCAGTTCGATTTCAATTCCAAGCTCTTGCCCTACTCTAAAAATATCCCCGTTAAATTTTATGATTACTTCCCACATGTTTGTTTCCGGATCGTACCCAGCACTGAGTTCAGTTTGACGAAATTCGCTGAGTATTGTTCTAGCTGGTATGCGGTTTACAAAAGGCATAAGTAAAATTTACCCCCTTATGCCATATATATGAAAATGTAAGCATATTATGTTGAGTAATAAATATCCGTAGTCTTTACTTGGTATATTTATTATAGGTAAAAATTAACATAAATTTAGAGTTTAAATAAACTTAAAAATAAATTATTATAAGTAAATCTAAATAATATTTTAATATATTCTGTATTTTAAAATTAAAAATTTTGTTTTACAAAGGAGTTATTCATGAAAAAGTTTAAAAAAGCAATTCTATTAGGACTGAGTTTACTAATATTCATACCGTTTTTTGGTAGCCCAAGCATTTTAGCTGATGGACCGGGAAAGCTCACTATTGAAAAGGGTGGAAACGTTAATGCAATTTTAGCAAAGTTTATTAAAGAAAAAAATGATTTGCCAGATGTTTTGGTTTTAAATGAAAAGGGACTTAAAAATATGGAATTTTATCTTAGTATGATTCATTTTCGCAATAAAGTGATGTTTTATAAGATAGACGAAAATTTTTATGAAATTTCTAAAGGTTTGAGTAGTGATACTAAATTAAATGAATTTGAAAATAAAGTTATGAAGAAAGGAACCCTAAAAAGCAAATCAGAAATTGTGTCTTATTTAAAAGAGAATATGAATCAAGTTGACTGTTTAATTTATGAACGAGTCGCTGCTGCTTTTATTATAGATGGTGCAAAGCTTAAAGACTGCCTCTCAGAATTAAATAAATAAGAATCTCCCGGATAAATTGGGGTAATTATTGTTATTCTATACGAATAATATTTTTCTGCGCTTCTATCTTGTCCTGATTTTTCGAGGAATTTAAAGTAAAAGCCCCATATAAATTCAAAAATTGTTATGTTTAATTTAATAAAGCATTACAGATGGCTATAATAATATGTTCTGTATTTTAAAATTAAAAATTTTGTTTTACAAAGGAGTTATTCATGAAAAAGTTTAAAAAAGCAATTTTATTAGGATTGAGTTTACTGATGTGCATACCGTTTCTGGGTAATTCAGTGGTTTTTGCAAAAGGACCAAAAAATGCAACAAAACTAGAAGTTAAAAATGGTAAAAATTGTGTTCAAGTTTTGTCACAGGTTATTAAAAAAAGGAGTGTTTACCTGATTTTTTAGTTACAAAAGAAGAGAAGACTCATAAAAAAAAGAAGGCTTATATTAAATTTATTGATTTTTCAGCTAATGATACAGTGTTTTATCGCACTCAAGATGGAATTTGGTACGAAATTTCTATGAAAATATTTAATAATGAAATATACGGAACTAAAGGAGAGCGCGAAAAAAAAGTTGCTGCTCAAGGATTAAAAAAAGATGAATCTGAAGTTATGACTTACCTAAAAAATAACATTAATAAATTAAATTTTTTGTTTGGTGAATATAGCAGCAATAGTCTTCATTTTCTTTTTATAAACGGGCAAGAACTTAGGAATGAGCTCTATAAAATTAAGTAAATAACAAACAACCCCCGATTATGTCGGGAGTTGTTTGTTATTTTATACGTTTTTATCCTTCTATGCTAATAACCTTTTTCTGCGCTTCTATCTTGTCCTGATTTTTCGGGAAATTTAAAGTAAGAGTTCCATTTTCAAATTTTGCTTTTATATCGTCTTCAGTTATATTTTTACCAACAAAGAAACTACGTGTATATTTGCCGCTGTATCTTTCTTTTCTAATATAATTTCCTTCTTTATCTTTTTCTTCGGATTTGGTGTTGCTTTCGGCGGTGATTGTTAGATATCCTTCATTTAATTCTATTTTAATATCTTCTTTTTTTAGACCGGGAAGGTCCATCACTAATTCAAGCCCGTCTTTTTTTTCAATGACGTCTGTAGTCATGAAATTTTTTACTCTTGGTAAATCAAGTGGAAAATCAAGACTTTTAAACATATTCCTGAAATTAGTACCGAAATCATCAAATAAATCCGAACTATAAGGCATCATATACATAATAAATCACTCCTTAAATTAATGTTGTGCATAAACACTGAAAATATTCATGATTGTAGTTTATTACCCGTTTTTAGCGCCGTCGAGTATCATTAAGTATCAATTTTTCGGGATTCATTCTGCTGTAATGATATAAATATTGCTGCACAATTCCTGCATATTGCCCAAACATTTTCGAGGACTCTCCACTAAAAAATGTTGCTATCACTTTTTTCATCCACACATCCATAGGAAAGGCTTCGAGTTTATGCAGCCCGTAAAGAAGCACGCAATTTGCAACTTTTGGACCGACTCCACTAATTTTCATGAGTAAATTTCTTGCGTCATTGATAGGAAGTTTTTCTAAAATTTCAAAATTTATTTCTCCGCTCGAAACTTTACGCGCAGCATCTAAAATATATTTTGCTCTAAATCCGCTTTTGATAGAGAAGAGATCATCCAAATTAAGAGCTGTTATTCTTTCGGCAGAGGGGAATGAAAAGCTTTCACCTATTTTTTCGCCAAAATGTGCGCACAGCGAAAAAATTATTTTTTTAATACGCGGAATGTTGTTGTTTTGAGAAATGATAAATGAACACAATGTTTCCCATGGATCTTGTCTTAAAATTCTAATACCACTGTAACAATTATAAGCTTCTTTAATCACAGGGCTTATACGCGAAATTTCTTCTCCAATTTTTTTGTAATTAACTCCGAGATCAAAATAATCAAACCAGAAATTTTCAAATTCTGAAAGGTTAATGTTTTCAATTAAAATCCCATCTTCATTTTGATACATTACTATATTCTTACTCTGAACGACGCCGTGATACTTGCCATCTATTTTTCCCCAGCGAAAACATTGACCACAGTCAAAAGTCTGACTAAGGTCAAAATTAGTAACATTTTTTAAAATTACGCCACTTTTAGTTTCTTTAAATTCCATATTTTATTTTGATTTCTTCAAAAATATTTCAAAAAATTAGGCATTAGATGCGGTTTTCCCTGAACGCATACATCTTGTGCAGGCGTAAAGCCTAGTAGGAGTTCCGTTTAAAACTGTTCTCACTCTTCTGATGTTTGGCCTCCACATTTTGTTTGCACGCCTGTGAGAATGTGAAACTTTTATTCCAAACGACACTGCTTTACCGCAGATTTGACATTTTGCCATAATAACTTCCCCTTACATTTATTATTAATTATTAAAAATTTTAAATTTATACTTTAATATACTATCAAATAAACGCATTAATTGCAAGAAAAATTGGCAAAAAGTAAGCTTAAAATAAACACGATTTAAAATTAAATTTAGAGTTGCAATAAATATTACAGCTTGATATAATGCATTTTGTGATTAATATTTGAAAATTTTTGTGCTAAGAGTATCAAAGTTTTCAAGTATATTTTTGCCCTTGTTAATTGGCTAAGCGCTTAATTAAATGTTTAAATCATAGAGGGCATGATTCAAAAGCAAAAAGTTCTTAATTTAGTTTTTGTTCTATATTTTATGCAAAGGAGAGAATGTTTTAAATGAGTGAATCATCGCAAAGTGTTATTCAGGAACATGGATTTAACAAGTTTCAACAATTCTTCTGGCCGGTTCACAAAAGTGAACTTAAAAAATTTCTTCCAATGAGTTTTTTAATGTTCTGCATTTTATTTGTTTACACTATGATTAGGGATTTAAAAGATGTTTTTATTCAGACTTATGCTGCGGCAGGGGGACCCGAAGTACTTTCATGCATAAAGCTATTTTTTGTTCTACCATTTGCATTCTTGGTTGTTATGTTTTACACCTTTTTGGTTAATAAATTTGGTTTTAATAAAGCGTTCTACGTCATAATCAGTATTTACATTTGTTTTTTTGCAATTTTTACCTATATATTATTCCCTAATTATACCCATATTCATCCGGGAATTGATCAAGTTAGAGCCATGCAAAGTAGTTGGCCTGGATTTCTTTATCATATAATTCCGGCAATTACAAACTGGTCGTTCACCTTGTTTTATATGATGGCTGAAATTTGGGGTACTATGGCAATAAGTTCATTGTTTTGGCGTTTTGCGAATGAAATAACAATGAAAAATGAAGTAAAACGTTTCTTTGGAATGTACGCTTTAATTGCTAATATAGGTACATTTGCTTCGGGCTCACTTCTTACAAGTTTTTCACAAGTACACGGAGACCGTGGAGCGTTCAACAGAAATGTTATGATATTAATTTCTATAGGGATACTTTTAGCTATAGTAACATTAATAATTTTTCGTTATCTTACAACTACTGTAATGAACGACCCAAAAATGTATAATCCTGAAGATAGGCCGCAAAAGAAGAAAAAGCAAAAAGTAAGCGCGCTTGACGGAATTAAAATTTTATTTTCGGATCGTTATTTGCTATTAATTGCGGTTCTCGTAGTTTGCTATGGGCTTTCTGACAATCTTTTTGAAGTTGTTTGGAAAGCAGGACTTTTAAAGGTATATCCATCTTCTCATGATTACAGTGCAGCAATGGGCATACATTCTCAATGCGTTGCAGTATTTACAATGCTTTCAACATTTATAGCAGCATGGGTTCTAAGAAAATTCAAGTGGAAAACCGGCGCTATTATAACACCTCTTATGATTTTAACTATATCGGCACTGTTTTTTGCATTAGTTATATATAATGGTTTGGTTAGCACTAACGTAAAAATTTTAGGTGTAACAACTGGAGCGCTAGTCGCAGCAATTGGTATTGTAGGTGTTGCGATATTTAAAGCTATTAAGTACACGTTATTCGATCCAACAAAAAGTATGGCTTATATTCCGCTAGATGATGATACAAAAACTAAAGGCCAATCCGCTGTTGAAGTTATTGGTGGGCGTGCAGGTAAATCGGGCGGTGCAGCAGTAACTTACGTTTTAACTAACGTTGTTTCAGCGGGAAGCAAGGTCGGGTCGCATATCTTTACAATTATTCCAATAATACTCATTGCATTATTCGCATGGAATGGTTCTGTTTTAGCTCTTGGCAAAAAGTATGAAAAAAAGCTCGCCGAAGAACATGAAAAAGAGTAAACTGTACTGTAAAATTGTTATATAAATTTTAAAAAATAACCGAGTTATCAAAAGCAATATTTTGATAGCTCGGTTCTAAAATGTTTTTAAAGATTTATTCAGATTATTAAAGCGTACAATCATTTAATTGATAATTCATATATACTATGTATATTATTAAAATTATAAAAAAATTAAAATTAGAGTTGTAATAAATATTGTACCCTGATATAATGCATTTTGTGATTAATACTTGAAAATTTTTTTACTGTAAGTATTGAAATTTTCAAGCGTATATTTTTGTCTTTATTGATCAGCATGAGTGCTCTTATGGTTTGGTTTTTAACTGAAAAAATAGTCGTTTGCTGATTAAATGCATAATACATTCATTTAAATTTATAATATTTTTAGGAGAGGGTGTTGTTTTTCGGCGAATTTATTTAATAATTACAATCACAGCATTTTAAGTTGTATATTTTAAGCAAAGGAGAAGAATTTATAATGAACGATTCAACGCAAAATACCACACAGAAGCACGAGTTTAATAAGTTTCAGCAACTCTTATGGCCAATTCATAATTTCGAACTTAAAAAATTTCTCCCAATGAGTTTTTTAATGTTCTGCATTTTATTTGTTTACACCATGGTTAGAGATTTAAAAGATGTTTTTGTTCAAAAATATGCAATATGCGGGGGTACAGAACTTTTTCCGGTTCTGAAGCTTTGGTTTGTTATGCCCGCGGCATTTTTAACCGTTATGCTTTTCACATTTTTAATAAGCAAATTCGGAAGCCGAAAAACTTTTTATATAATGGTTTCAATTTTTATTGCATTTTATGTGATATTTCTGATTTTTTTATTTCCTAATGCTAATGCATTGCATGCAAATGCAGCGACAATCAGAAAAATGCAAGGCTCTTGGCCGGGATTTTTCTACTACATTATCCCATGCCTCACTAACTGGTCTTACACTCTTTTCTATATTTTTTCGGAAATTTGGGGTACAGTAGCTATTTCTTCACTTTTCTGGCAATTTGCAAACCAAATCACCAAAAAAGGCGAAGTTAAAAGATTTTATGGCCTTTATGCGCTGATTGCTAACCTTGGTGTTATTTTTTCCGGAACTATGCTTGACAGTATGTCTCACGTAAGCGGTGTCACGTTTGACAGGAATGTAAGGATATTAATTGGCCTTTGTATTTTATTTGCTTTTGCAACAATGGCTATTTTCTATTACATTAATTCAGTTGTCCTTAAAGATCCAAGATTTTATGATCCTTCTGAAGTAAAGATTAAAAAGAGTAAAGAAAAAGTCAGCATAATGGAAGGTATCAAGATACTCTTTACATCTCCATATATTGGTTTAATTGCAGTTTTGGTATTGGCTTACGGTATAGCCATCAACTTCACAGAAGTTGTTTGGAAAGAACAAATGAGAGCCACGCTCACGAATTCCAACGATTATGCATCAATGATGGGTAAATTATCAATAGTAACCGGTATCTTAACTATCTGCGTAACGCTTTTTAGTACGAATATTCTCAGAAGATTTAGTTGGAAAATATCCGCTGTAATTTCTCCGGCAATCTTACTGATTTTCGGTGGACTATTTTTTACCTTGATTATTTACGGTAAAAGCGGCGGAACTCATCTATTAGGCATATCAGTACCACTATTTGCAGTTTGGGTCGGACTTTTTGTTGATGCACTTGCTAAGAGTGTTAAGTATTGCCTCTTTGATTCAACCAAAAACATGGCTTACAGACCTCTTGACGAAGATACCAAAACAAAAGGCCAAGCAGCCGTTGAAGTTATTGGCGGACGTGCAGGTAAAGCCGGTGCTTCAACCATTAACTATGTCCTAACAAACATCGTAGCTGTGGGAAGCAGAATTTCAACTCATATCTACACAATAGTTCCGATATTCGTTGTAACTGTTGTTGGATGGATTGTGGCAGTAGGCGGACTTAGCAAAAAATATGAAGCCAAAATAGCTGAACAGCCGGTAGAAGAATAAGTTTAGTAAACTTGTTGTAATAATTTTGGTTTTGATATAAATATTCAAAAAATACCACTGATTAAAAAATCGGTGGTATTTTTATTTTCGATAATTTTGAAATTGCGAGCAAATTTTTAAAATTTTTATAAATTAGTTCCAAGATCTCTAAAAATATATAAACCAGCTATACATCTTAAAACTATTTGACAAAATGTACAAAGTTAAATTTTAATTACCAAGCATATTTTTAACGCTCGCTGTGTCACTGGATTCTATTGCTTTTCTTATGCGTGTGGAACTAATTGGCCTGCGCTCGTAAAGGGCAGGTTTTATGATTTTTGTTTCTATTTCGTGTTTTGAGCATAAGTTTTTTAAATCAGTAGCGTCAGCTGAGCCACCAAATCCAAAATGATAGTTAAAACCGCAAACTACTGTTTTAGCGTTTAATTTTTCATTTAATATATTTTTTACAAATTCATTAGGTTTTAGTTTATATATTTCCAAAAAATCTATTATGTAAAGAATTTCTATTCCCATACGCTCTAAAAAGTCTTTTTTTTCGTCTATGCTCATTATCTTTTGCTCAGGAACCCTCAAAATGATAGATTTCGGATTGCATGAAAAAGTGAAAACAGTGGGTGCAAGCCCATGTTTTTTCAGCTCCACAGTTTTTGATATTACTTTCTTGTGCCCGATATGCATTCCGTCAAAATATCCTAAAGCCACAGCCGTGGGTTTAAGTTGTTTTTCGAGTATATTATAAATTTTCATATTTCACCATTTAATTTTAAGTGTTGGTGTTTTATATTCTAGCACCAATTAAATTTATATTCTGTAGAAACAACAATTATTTCGCATCAAAAATCAGGCACTTTAAAAATTTAAGTTCTTCTGATTCTTTGCAGATTTTTCCTATACCTATAAATTTTTTATTGTCGTAAATTTTAAAAATTTCGTTATTTACGCAAGGCTTTTTAATGCTGAGCCTTGAAAGCAAAAGACTTCCGCCATTTTTAAACCTCTGTGCCTGAGCGGGAGTTATTTCTACCGATTTTTCGTTTTTAAAAAGATATTCTGTAGGGGAAATATATTTTTCTTGAATTTCTTCTAGTGATGAATCCAGTAAGGTTTCAAGAGGAACACTCGCACTTTCAGAAAAGCCATTAGAAAGCGTGCGGCGAAGATGTGTCATCGTGGCACCGCAACCGAGTTTTTCGCCAATATCTGCGCATAGCGATCTTATATACGTCCCTTTAGAGCAAAGAACATCTATTTTAAGTATTTGGTTTTTTTCGCTGAAATTTATTATTTCTAAAGATTTTATATTAATTTGCCTGGGCTCTCTTTCGATTATTACGCCCTTTCGTGCCAAATCATAAAGCTTTTGCCCATTCTTTTTGATTGCGGAGAACATAGGGGGCACCTGACTGATTTCTCCTCTAAAATTATCTAAAACTTTTTTTATTTCTTCTTCAGTTACATAAGATTTTGTTTCAGTTAATATTTTCCCGGTAATATCTAAAGTATCGGTAGTTATCCCAAATTTAATTTCGGCTGTGTATCTTTTGTCAGTATCAGGAGCGAATACTTGAAATTTTGCGGTTTCTCCGAGGAGTATAGGCAAAACTCCTGTTGCCATTGGGTCGAGAGTACCCATATGACCTATTTTTTTCTGGCCGAATTTTCTTCTGATTTTTGCTATAATATCAAAAGACGTGTATCCTTCAGGCTTATCAATAGCTATAATACCATTCATTTTTACCATCCAAGCTGGAGTTTTAATTTTTCTAGTATTCGTTCTTTTGCTTTTTCTAAAGTTCCTTTTGTGTCAAAACCTCCGGCCATTAAGTGCCCGCCGCCGCCAAATTTTGAACAAAATTCGTTTGCATCAATGCCGCCAGATTTAGTTCGTACAGATATTTTATAATGATCGAAAGATTTCTCCCTTATAGTGATTCCTATTTGCACACCTTCGATTTTTATGGGTACAGAGGCAATTCCATCGAGTTCATTATTATTAACTCCGATGCTCTCCATTTCTTTTAAGGTAATAAACGACATAGCGCATTTACCGCTAAAAAAATATTCAAGGTTTTTATAAATAATTCTTTCCGCTTCGAATTTTTTTCTAGGTTTAACGGTAAATAATTTCTCGTTTATTTTTGCTGTATTGGCGCCAAGTTTCATAAGTTCCGCAGCTATAAAATGAGTTCTCCAGGTAGTGTTTTGGTATTTAAAGCACCCTGTATCAGTTGCAACGCCTACATAGAGGCACGTAGCAGTTTCAGCGTCAATTATAATACCCATTTCTTTTATTAAATCATAAATTATTTCCGAGTTAGCTGCTGCTGTGGAGTTAACGTAACTTATGTCTGTATAATTACGATTTGATGGATGATGATCAATGCACATGTCTATTTTATGTTCATATTTTTCTAATTTTTCTCCAAGCAGATTAGTGTCCGCAAGATCTACGGAAATAATGCATTCAGGCTCAAAATCCTCTTTTTTTACAAAATCCGCCATAAATTCAAATTTTTTGGGGATGGGGTCGCTGCATAAAACTTTTGCATGCTTACCCATTTTTTGAAGTGTTCTGCAAAGTGCAAAAGCGGAACCGAGCGTATCTCCGTCGGGGTACATATGAGTAAGAATGTAAAAAAAATCTTTGGCTTTTATGTTTTTTGCTATGGTTGATAATAATTCCATAATTTTGCCTTTCTTGATTTTAAGATATATAGGTATCAGCCAAAATTTATTTTGAAAGGAGCTTGTCAATTCGTTTAGACATGTTTATCCCGTATTCTACGGCGTCGGTCGGGATAAATGTAAGGTTTGGAACGTATCTTAACTTTAGCCTTTCACCAAGTTCTTTTCGTATATAACCCGAAGCGGAACCGAGTATTTTCGCTGCTTCTTCAGCTTTTTCGAGCCCTTCAAGTGCGCTTACGAAAACTTTGCAGCTTGAAGCGTCATTTGACGCCGATATTTTAACTATGCTTACGAATCCGCTTTTAAGGCGCGGATCTTTAAGCTCCCTTATGATTGCCGTTATTTCTCGCTTTATGCTTTCATAGTTATGCTGCGCTCTATGACTCGGCATGGTTTATTCCTTCTTTACTGGTTTTACTATTATTTTTAAACATTCTTTCAAAATTAAACAAAATTTCGCGAAAAGTGAGGAGGACTTATTTATATATTTCGGCAAGTTTTGAACGAAAAATAGATTTTTTCAAAATTTACGTTCCTATTAATGTGTGAAGATTTATATTAGTCTTCGCGGTATTCTTCAATTATAAACGCCTCAAATACATCGCCGTTTTTTATATCGTTAAAGTTTTTTAGCCCTATACCGCATTCAAACCCCTGCGCGACTTCTTTTGTGTCGTCTTTAAATCTTTTAAGGGATGATATTTCATCTTCAGCTATAACGATTCCATCGCGTACCACGCGGATTTTGGCATTTCTTGCGATTTTTCCGGAAACAACATAACAGCCTGCGATTGTTCCAATATTTGAGATTTTATAAACCTCGCGGCATTCCGCGCGTCCGAGCTGAATTTCGCGGAATTTCGGGGCAAGCATTCCTTTCATTGCGTCAGTGATTTCTTCAATGCATTCGTAAATTACCCTGTAAAGGCGAATGTCAACACCGTCACGCTGTGCATTTTCAGCTGCATCAGGTTCGGGGCGTACATTAAATCCGACGATTATTGCATTTGAAGCGTTTGCTAACATAACGTCCGATTCATTAATTGCGCCGACAGCTCCATGGATTACATTCACGCGAACTTCAGGATTGGAAATTTTCTCGAGCGACTGCTTAACCGCTTCAACAGAGCCTTGAACATCGCCCTTTACGATTATTTTCAGCTCTTTTACTTCCCCAACTTGCATCTGATCAAAAAGGTTATCTAGCGTGACTTTTGTTTGGCTGCTAAACTGTGCTTCTTTTTGAGTTCCTCGGCGTTGCTCGACGAGCTGCCTTGCGAGTTTTTCATCTGAAACTGCATTAACAATATCGCCGCCTGTAGGGACGGTATCAAGCCCGGTAATAGCTATGGGCACAGACGGACCTGCTTCTTTAATATTTTCACCCTTGTCGTTAATCATGGCTCTCACACGCCCGACAGCAGTTCCCGCAACCACTATATCACCTATTTTAAGAGTACCATTTTGAATAAGCACAGTTGCAACCGGGCCCCGGCCTTTGTCGAGGTTTGCTTCAATGACCGTTCCTTTTGCCCGCCTGTTTGGATTCGCTTTGAGCTCTTTAACATCAGCTACTAATAAAATCATTTCCAAAAGCTCGTCGATTCCTTGTTTTGTTTTGGCGGAAACTTTTATACAAGGTGTATTACCGCCCCATTCTTCAGGAACTAAGCCTTGCTCAGTCAGTTGCTGCATGACTTTTTCCGGGTTCGCGCCGTCTGTGTCCATTTTGTTGATTGCGACTATAATTGAAACTTCTGCCGCTTTTGCATGATTTATAGCTTCTATGGTCTGCGGTTTGATGCCATCATCTGCTGCAACCACTAAAATGGCAATATCGGTAATTTGTGCTCCCCTTGCGCGCATTGTTGTGAATGCTTCATGGCCGGGAGTATCGAGGAAAGTAATGTCTCGACCTTCTAAATTTATGCGATAAGCACCAATATGCTGCGTAATTCCGCCAGCTTCAGTTGAAATAACATCTGCATGGCGAATGGCGTCAAGGAGCGAAGTTTTACCGTGATCGACGTGCCCCATAACAACAACTACAGGAGCTCTTGATACAAGATTGCTTTCAGTATCTTCGCTATCATCAATAATCTGTTCCTCAATGGTAACTGTTTCTTCTTTTTCAATTTTTGCATGGAACTCCATTGCTACAAGGCTTGCGGTGTCAAAATCGATAACATCGCTAATTGAAGCCATTGTGCCCATCATCATTAATTTTTTGATAACTTCCGCAGCGGTTGCTTTTAGCCGGAGTGCAAGCTCACCTACGGTTATTTCATCCGGGATGGAGACGGTAATTGGCTTAGCTTTCCTTTCTTCGGCTATGCGGCGGAGCCTTTCAGCTTCAGTTTCTCTTTTGGCGCTTTTAAATTTGTTCCTCTGCTGCGATCTTTGTACAATTTTTTGCTTGTGAGCGAAATTGTCGGTTTTGAATTTTTCGGAAGCAATGCGGTCGTATCTTTCGTTGTATTTATCTATGTTTACGTTCACGATTCTTGTATTTATAACTTTTCCTTCGGGCTTTTCAGCGCTTGTTGCCGAGGTATCTGATGTTCCCGTTAAAACTATCTTGTTTTCAAATCGCGGCTGAGCTTTGTGAACATTTTTCTGAGTTTTAACATCAGCTTTCTGCGCTTTTAAAGGTTCTTTTAAAACTTCAACCGGTTTTGGTTTTACTTCCCTTTCTTTTTGCAGCGCAAAATATTCATCAAAGCTTTTTACCTGATTTTTTTGAGTGTAATATTCGAAAATTATATTGAGTTCATCTTCAGTAAGCGCTGTCATGTGTTTTTTTTCGTCGCCAGTATATTCTTTTAGAAGAGCGATTACGTCTTTGCTTGGGGCCTCCAGATCTTTTGCCACTTCGTGAACTCTGTATTTTATCATCATATACTGCATTCCTCCTGATTGCTTCTTCGTATTAATTCTATTTCTTGAAAATCTTTTTTCTGAGTCTTCGCTTCGCCCGTAAGCAATTTTATTTTTTTTGCAAAATTTTCATTTGAAATTCCTATTACTGCTGAATATTTACCAACTGCTGAATTTATGTTATCTTTTGTATTTTTGATTTGCAAAATTTCAATTTTATTATATGAATTTAAAGAATTTTGAATTTCTTTAAGCGAATTTTCTGATATATCGCTTGTGACTAAAATTAGTTTGATTTTTTCTTTTAAAAGTTCTTTTTTGACCGGGTCCATTCCAAAAATGAGATTTCCTGATTTTTTTGCTATTCCCAAAAAGGAAAGAAGTGGATCATTCACGGCTTTCCACCGCCTTTTCGAGTTCGTCGTAAATACTGCTTTCAATTTTGCCTTTAAAAGTTCTTTCAAGCCTTTTTGCTTTACGGGCTTTTTTTAAACATTCAGGATTTTTGCAAATATATGCTCCTCGGCCTTCTTTTTTATCGTCGCCGCTCAAAACTTTAATGGATTTATTTTGCTCACTTTTCGGTGAGCGTATTATGACTATAAATTCATCTTTAGGCTTTCTGGCGCCGCACCCTATACATTTTCTTACTGGTATATTTTTTTGTTTTTGAATCAATATTGCACTCGTCCTTAATTTAAAATTTTATTTTAGTTTTCGCCAAAAAAACCGCTTTCAGGACGCAGATCTATTTTATATCCTGTGAGTCTTGCGGCAAGCCTTACATTTTGCCCGCGATTACCAATGGCAAGGGAAAGTTGATGGTCAGGAACAGTAGCTTTGCATACATTTGGTGTTTCTGGATCGATTTCTACTTTTATAACGCGCGCAGGAGCCAAAGCCGCAGCAATAAACTTTTCCGGGTCATCGCTGTACTCTATTAAATCTATTTTCTCTCCGCCAAGCTCGTTTATAATCTCGCTCAAACGACTTCCATGAGAACCTATGCAAGAACCCACCGCGTCTACATTTTCATTGTGGCTTAAAACTGCGACCTTGCTCCTTGCTCCGGGTTCTCTCGAAACCGCTTTTATTTCGATTGTACCGTCGTTTATTTCGGGTATTTCGTTTTCAAAAAGTTTTTTCACAAAATTTGAATTTGTGCGCGAAATTATAATTTTTGGGCCTCTGTCAGTCACTTTAACATCCGAAACGTAAACTTTAATGTGGTCTCCTTCTTTCACATTTTCGTTTCCAATCTGTTCACTTTTCGGAAGAGAGGACTCAGCTTTGCCGATTCTTAAAGTGAACACACCGGTTTTGTTATCTATCTTTTCAATAAGAGCGCTGACGATTTGATTTTGCTTGCCTTGAAACTCTTGAGTTATCTGGCTTCTTTCGCCGTCTTTTATCCCCTGACGGATTATATTTCTTGCAGTTTGCGCGGCAATTCTTCCAAATTCTTTTGTATCGAGAGCTACTTTTACTTGCTCATCGATTTTGGCTTTTTTATCTATTTTTTGGGCATCTTCAAGTGATATTTCTCGTCCGGGCACAGTAACTTCTTTAACCACCGTTTTAAGAAGTTCAACTTCGAAAATTCCATTTTCTTCATCTAAATTTACTATCACTTCTTCATTACCATCGTAGCTGTTTTTACAAGCGGTAACAATTGCCTTGTTGATTTTTTCAAGCATAAAGTCCATCGGTATGCCGCGTTCGCTTTCAAGTAATCTAAGTGCTTCAAATATCTCGGCGCTCATTTTAAGATTCTCCTTTAATATTCTAAAGTTTTAAATATGTGATACATAAAAATAAGATTTATATTTTTTAATTTATAAAAATATAAACATGCTATAATACAAACAAAAGAGCGGGTATTCCCACTCTCTTTATCATGAAAAAATTCTTTACACATAAGTTTACACATATTTTTCAAAAAGTCAACTCTTAATTTGATATTTGGCTGAATTTATGTACATAAGTTTTTGTTTTTTATTTTCTAGTTTTATTTTAGCTTGCTCACTTTGCATCAGGCGTAGTTTTTTTGTACCGTTTCTTTACGCTTTCGAGTATATCATACGTAACTTTGTCGCGCCTCAATATTTTTCTCTGAAGTTTTATATATTCATTGTAAAAAAGGCGGAGTTCATAAGATGTAAGGTTTTTAAGCGCGGATATTCCGCTGCTGAATATTTTGTTGCCCTTTAAATCATGAAGGCATAGCGAAACAACGCAAGCCCTCTCGCATATATCTGAGCAAAATTTTTTGTCAAAGCCCCACAATGTGAATTCTTCTGTTAACTCGCGGAGCATTTTTGTGCAGAGCATAAAATCATATACGGATAGTAATTTTATTCCAAAACATTTTCCGGATATGATTACAGGTTCCATAAGAGCGGCTCTTCCGGGCGTTTTATCTTTTATATTTTCTAACATCTGTTTAATATCTCCTATAATATTTTTATAATTTATGAAAAAAATATCAAAATTTTAAGAAGTTGCTTTTTCGAGTACCGCTCTTTCATATATTCTCTTACCCGAAAGATACACTCCCTCAGCTTTTTTAATTATATAATTTTGGTTCTCTGTTGTTATTACAGTTGTGATTGGGTAAATGCTCAGCGGAATATCCGCGGAAACTATGCATACATATTGTTCTGTGCCATCTGCGTAATCGCCATAAAGAGCGCTTTGGTTATCTGACCTGAGGGGCTGTATGAAAGCCTCAGTGATTATTGGTGTATCAGTTGAGCTTTTTGTTATTGTGACTTGTCTTCCGTAGCGCGAAAGGAGCATTTTAATTTCCATTTCCATTTCATACAATCCTTTCGAACATGAAATTATCGTCAACTAGAAGATCTGCTATGGCGCTTTTTGCGCCCATCCATACCTCATATGCAATTTTTACATTTACCTGAGAATTAGTACGGATTCTAAGCTCCCCTGCCGTAAATGATTCCATTCCGCCGCCCGATGCCCTGTAAAGAACATATCTGTAAAAAGCGAGAGCCGCAACCGCTGCGTTTAGCCTTCGGGAATTTTCGCCTGTATTGGCTCCCTCCTTTAAATTTCTCTCTATTTCCTGTGATGCATCTTCGCAAAGCGGAATCCAAGGGGATACTTCATCCATTGAAAGATTGGTGATGATAGAAAATCTTTCAAGAATTTCTTGTAAGTCCAAAGAAACCTCTCCTTTTAATTAAAATGTCTTCCTGCCTGTAAAAAATCAGAGTATTACTTTGTTATATTTTAATCATTTTTCCTCCCGCCACACGGCGGGAGGAAGAGCTAAAATAATATTACTTAAGTAGCATACTCTTGAAAAAATCAGAGCATAGAAGCGAAATTATTAAGTAGTGTAGATTTAAGCGGTGTAATCAAGAACTTTTACAGCATCTTTAAATATTCTTGAAAATCCTGCAGTTATGCTGATTGCAGCCTGTTCGAGCTGTTTTTCGATAACTTTATCGTATTCAACAGTAACGTCGCCGGATTGAATCATTTGCAGTGCGAAATTTCTATCAAGACCTATAATTTTCTTTGCAGCAACTTCTTCGCTAAGCACGAGTTTGGCTCCAAGAGGTGTTATAATTTTTCCTGTTCCTTGGAAATTCAGCCCCGCCTGAGCGTCTTGCATTGTGGTAAGGCCTAAAATATTTTCAATGGTCGCGCTGGAAGCAATCATCACATTTGGCTGATATGGACTGAGCCCTGCCCAAAGTTTTAAAAGGTCGGTATATACGAGAGTTCCAGCTGTAGTTGAGTCAATTGTGGCTGCAGCTGAAGTGCCTGAAGATAAAAGCGCTGTAACCGCATCTTTAAGCTGTTCTGATGCAATATCCATACCGATTTGTTTGAATATAACCGCTACAACATCAAGATTTTGGAACCTAAGCGCTTCATATGTAGATGAAAACAATCTGCCATATTTTTTAAGTGAGACAAGTGTGCTGTTTGTTGAAACATTTACAGCGCGGAGTAATTTACCTTCAGCGCCTGTGTTGTCGCTTCCAAGCGGATCAGTTGATGAAGTAATTGCGCGGTAATCAATGCCATCGATTACCGTGTTTGCTGCGGTGATTGAAGGAATAACGTCGCATGCTGTGAGCCCTTGTTTTATAGCCCTTGAAATAAACTCCGGAAAAAGCATTGCCGAATCAGTTGTGCTGAAGAATTTTTCAACTTTATCGCATCCTGTACCGCTTACTCTGATATCAAATCTTTTAAGCTGCCTCTGATATGCGTCTAGGCTTTCAAGAGATGTACCCTTATAATTTTCGGAAGGGTCTAATTCTTCAAGAACCGTGGTAAAACTTTTTCCGCTAACGCTGTACATACCTTTTTCAAGTTTGATTGAATCGCAAACTGCCATTTTAATTTCCCCCATTTTATTTAAATTTAATTTTTTAAAATATTTATTTTGCCGTGTTTTTGTTGCTATTCTTCTTGTCGTATAGCGAAAGAAATAGCTGTAGTGATTATTTTGGTGAGATGTTTAAAATTTTATATTTTGAACTCCGTGTTCTGATTTTTAGAAAGCTCAGATTTTTCTGGGGTAAATTGTGGTTTAGCGGGAATTACATTTGAAAGTTTTGATTTGAAAGAATCTCTAAAAGATTTAAGTTCATCAATTGAAAGCTTTTCAGAAACGCATTTCATCAGTGATATGCTAATTTCAGGTTGAACCATTGCCGAGAGCTTAACAACTTCATTTTTCAGTTCTTCTTTGTAAAAATTGCCAACCTCAGCTTTTTCTTTTAAGGTTTTAATTAGTTCAAAAAGTTTTGTGGATTCATTTTCACTAAGATTCACGGTTTTCCCCATTCCCAAGCTTTTAATAATATCTTCCATTTTTGTTTCACCCCCATCTCCGATTGGAATAAACGATTTTATAATTCCCGCCTCGCGCTGAGCCGGTACCGCAACAAACGACCATTCATAAGCATCAGTCGGATTATCTAAAATTACATGGCAAATCTGATTTACGCCTGCTTTTTTATATTTGCGTCCTTTAATATGCGCGCAGTTTTCTGATTTCATATTTTTTGCGCATATAGAACATATTTTAATTGCAACTGAGCATCCAACACTCACCTCTTTTTTGATTCCTGAATCTATCTCCAAAATAATGTCTTCATTTTTCGCGGAACGGGGCATATACGCTTTAGCGACGAGTCTGTTGTAAGGCTCTTTTAATCGGTTGGTTTTACCGTCTACACTTTCAACTTTACAATCATAGATTCTTGCAGTTTGATTTTCGCTTGTTGGGTTGTGGTCGAGTATTCCGGTTTTTCCTACATAAAGCTCGGCGAGTTTTTCAAGTGCTTCATTTGTAAAACGTTCGTTTTCGCGGTCAATGTCGTTATCACAAAGCACGACGGAAAAAATATAAATTTCTTCTTCGGTAAAATTTCTTCTAGTGAGTTTATTAATGAGCTCTAAATCTTCATTTGATGCGTTAGGAACAGATTTATTTTTTATCACGTAGCCATCTTTCATATTTAAATCTCCTAATTTTGTAATTTAGGTTCTCCGTAATCTCTTTCAATCTTTTTTTCAATTTCAATTGCTTTGGCGTTTATAAGCCGTGCGTTGGCAATATGCAAATGATCTTTAAGGTCGATCTTATCCCACTCGACGGTATAATCTGTTTCCATAGTGTTTAAGCGAAGCCACATATCGCAAATTTTTCGAATTATAGGATTTAAAATTCTGCGGTAAGCTTCGAGTTCGCTGCTGAGTATTTCTGATTGCTGGGTGGACATTGTTTCAGTCGTTGACCAGTTGAGCCCTAATAAAAAGGGCGGTATTGAAAGTTTGCTGATTATTTGCTCGAGCATTTGGCGCACAGGGACCTGACTTTCAAGAATTTGGTTGTCGGAGCCGATGACTTTAATATCCACATCCCCGACAGCAATAAAATCGCTTGGGTGAGGCCCGCTTTGCATCGCTTTGCTCCATTCCAAAGCTATTTGCGAAGCGCGTTGCTTGGAGTAAGATCGTTCACCTGCATCAGCGGCGGGCTTATAAGTTACTGCAAATCTAACATTTCCAACGCGTTCCCAATTAATTCCGATGCTGTTGTAGATTTTAAGTAGGATATTGCTTATAAATGGCAGACCTTTCATTATGGAGTTGCCGTAAATGCAACCGGGGTCTACGTTCAGTGCCGAAACAAGAATTAAATCAGGGTATTTTATGGTTTCAAGTGAGCCATCAGTTTTTTTACGATAGACTTTAAGTTCAAGCGGACTGTCGCCTGTTAAAAGTTCTACATTTGAAAGTGAAGTATTGTAAAGCGCTTCAATATTATTTCCGCTCGTGTTTATAACAACTTCGCCAACCGCTGTTCCATAAGTTAAAAGTTGATTCAAATGCGAAAGAATAAAATTGTTTGCACCGCTGCCACATGAGTTCACCTGAACATTTGAAATAAATTTATTAATTTTGTATTCGATGTCTTCGTTATCGCACTTTATTTTAAATTCACCTGTGAGCCTTATGATTTTTGAAATTGCGGCATCTATAATCGGAACAGCTTCTCTTAGAGTTTTATAAAGCTTAATTTCCGGGCTGGATAGTGAATTATATTTCCCGAGTATACTAAACGGATGCCCAGGGGCGAAGTGCGCCGGAGCTGTTTGTACAGCTGCTTTGGTTTGATTTTTCTTTTTAAAAAATTCCACTTTTACACTCCTTTTTTATCATTTTCTGGGAAATTACCTTCTATCTTCTGGTTGTAGCTAATGCGAAAAATGGGTCATCGTCAACTTGCAAAATGGTAGTTACGAAATATCTGATATCATCCATTGCGTGGTCATTTTCTTTAGTGGGTGTGTCTTTGTTTCCACTGTCGTTCCATTTGTAAAGCGAAAATTCACGAATAGAATTTATGCAGTTTTTGCAAATCTTTATGTCACCTCGTTTAAGTGCGGTAGAAACCTCTCTAATGCCATCCACCACATTGTTTTTAGCGGGTATAACACTGTACTTGCCATGCCGCCGAATAAGAGTAATAAAACTTGCGGCAGATGGGTCTACTGTTATACAATCAATATGCTTATCCCCGATTAAATTACAAATTTGTTTATAATGTTCTTCATCTGTTCTTGTTTCACCTTCTTTTCTGGAGTCATAATAATATTCATCAATTCGGTACCAAGTGCCGTCTTTTTCGCCCCATAACCCGCATGAAGTCGGATTTACTATTCCGTAATCGCAAGAAAGCGCATATTTTGAAAATTCTTCTTTCGGCGTAGCACAAAATGTTGGTTCTTCCGTCATATATGGGTAAATGAGCCCTTCAACGGCAACCCATCTGCCTTCAATAAATCTTTGGTAAAAAGTCCCGCTATAAAGACGCTTATATCTTTCTTTAAGAGCATTGGAGAGTGAAGGGTTGTCATCCATAGTAAAGTGCAGGTAAAACGCTCTGCGCTGGCGTTTTTTTAAAATCCACTCTTTGTAAAACCAGTGCCCCGGATATTCAGGATTGCAATTGAACCAGAATTTGGAGCCATAGACTGAACATCTTGCAAGCGCCTGGTCAACAAATGAGCGTGGCATAAGGGCTACTTCATCAAATAGAACCCCTGAGAGAGTCATTCCTTGAATCAGAGCCGCGGAGGATTCATCTTTACCACCAAATAAGTAAAAAAGGTTTGTTCGCCCTTCATATGTAATCTTTATAAGATTTTCAGATAGCTTTTGTTCACATTTAAATCCAAGATTTTTTAAAATTGGCAGAATTGGCGTTATAACGTTTCTTTTGAGTGACCTGATTGTCTTCCCGCAAAGCGCAAAAGCCGAGCCGTTGAATCTATAAAATGCCCAAAGTATAAAAGAAATTGACATACACACTGTTTTACCGCTTCTAATTGACCCATCGCAAATGATCGCATCAAATTTTTCGTAAGGAGAGTTATTAACCCACCACGTTAGCGCTATAGTTTGCTTTTCTGAAAAGCTTTCAAGTTTCATTTAATGATTCTCCGGATAATTCCTTAGAAGAACTTTTTTCAGACAGCACGCCTAGCTTTTTTATACCCTGCTCTAAAGCGTAGTAAAACGGGTCTTTGTCGCCTTTTTGCTCCATGTCGATTTGCTCTAGTTTTTCAAGTGCGCGGAGCCTATCAAAAAATTTGATTTCCATTGCCCCTTCTTTCGGCTTTTTTATTTCTGAAATATTAAAAAGGTCCATTTTTTCTAAATCCTCAGGTCTTAAATTTTCAGAAAATAAAAGTTTTACGGAATCTGAAATACTGCCAAATGCTAAACGTTCGTAGCCTGTTGTTGCTTTGTAAATAAGGTTTTTCTTTTTACCGGTATAGATTTCTTCTATTTTTTGTGGTATTTCGTTTTTCGCCATAAGCTCGGTTCCTTTTTGCTCAGGCTTGTTTTTATATCCCGCAAGCCTTGCGGCTTCTTTTGCGTTACCTGTTTTTATGTACTCGTGGCAAAATACAAGTTCTTTCTTTTTAAGAGTGTTTTGTTTATGCATATCATCCTCCTTGAAAATTCGTTGTTTAGAAATTGATTAACTGCACATCTCAGTTTAAAAAAATAATTTTTTGCATATTCAGAGGCAAAAAATCGAAAAATGTTAAAAAAGTGGTGAAAAATTCTTTTTTAAGAAAATTTCACCATTTTAAAAATTAATTTTGAAGTTTCTATAATTTTAATTATTTTCGCCATTCATTTTAGATTTGATATTGTTAGTTAAATCCTGCGCATTTTTGAACATTTTTTTGGCTTTAAATTGAAGCCATCTATCATGATCGAAGAAATACATAAGCGTCATTCCCGCTGCAGTTCCTATAAAAATTCCAGCGATTACTAATCTTATAATCCCAAAAAATTTGTGGCACATGCAACCGCATCCGTTACCGAATCCATTTGATTCTTTGCACATTTTAATCCTCTCCTTTTATAAATTTATTTTTAAAGGTTTAAATAATCAATGCGATTATTAGTTCGCATAATAAAAGTATCCCCATAAATTTATAAATTAGACTTATTTTTTAAGTTAAATTTTTCCGTAAATCACACAATTTCCTTGAATTGTATATTTTATAATAAATAGATGCAGTATAAAAATCTTTTTTACTTGTATTGGAGGCAAAAGATTTTGAATAGGGCTGCTGCAAGAAGAAGAAAACGAAAGTTAATCGTTTTCTTTTTTGTTATTTTAGGTGCATTTGTATTTATGGATTTTCAGTTTCGCCCGGTTGTGAAGAGCATTTCTGCAAATCGGGCGCGCATGATTTCTGCGGAAATTGTAAATGAAGCTGTCCTTGAAGATATGGGGGGCGGCAAAGACGCCTATGCAGGTATAGTTCATCTTAGTAAAAACGAAAGCGGCGAGGTTTTAGCGATTTCGTCCGATGCTTATAAAGTCAACTATCTTAAATCCCACGTGAGCCTTCTTATTCAAAAAAAATTTTCTGAGCTTAAAAGCAAAGATCTTTCAATTGCGCTCGGAACTCTTAGCGGATTTGAGCTTTTAAACGGCAAAGGTCCGCCGATCCCACTCAAAATTGTTATTTCAGGAAGCGTCCTTACTGATTTTAAAAGTAATTTTTCAAGTTCAGGGATAAATCAAACCCTTCATCAAATTTATATTTCGGTTCATACGAGAATAAGCGTGATAGTTCCCGGCTATTCATGTGTAACGGAGCTTGATACCAGTGTCCTCGTTGCTGAAACCGTGATAGTCGGTAAAGTGCCGAATTTCTTCGGAGGTACAGCGGTTCAAAGCATGCACGGCGCTGTCGCTGAAGCGCCTGAAAATGGTAAGGCGCAATAAAACCAAATAGATTTACAGTAGTCTTTTTGAATTACTTTTAAAAATCTTTTTAGCAATTTAAATAATTTTTTGAAAAGAATTTTCTTAATCATAGGACAAACTGCATAAAGTGTAGAAATTTTACCAATTCACTCTTTCAATGTGATAAAATTAATTTACGCACTGTAAAAAAGATTAAAAAAAGGTAACAAAAATTTAAGAAAAAAGTTAATATAAGAGAAAGGTTTGTATAGAAGTGAGTAATACCGCGTTTAGTCAATTTAATTATATTTTTATAAAATTAATGAAATTTTTGGAATAAAATATTCTTCTTTATTTGAACTTTAATCTTAAAATGTTGAAAGTGCTGTTGAAAATGAGGAAAACTTTTTAAAATAAATAACAATAGTAGACTAAAAGAATGTGATTATTTCTTTTTACTACGAAAAATTTTTTAAATAAACATAGAAATGTTGATAACAAGGGTGATAGTGTGGAAACAAAAAGTCAATCTAAAAATGTGTTAAATTTTTGTAAATTATCAGCGAAAGCTTGTCTGCCGGAAAGAGCAACTTCTGGTTCTGCCGGTTTGGATCTTTGTGCATGCATCAATGAAGAAATCACGATTAAACCCGGTGATTTGGTGCGTATTCCATGTGGAATAGCTATTAGCATTCCGAGTAGTGAATACGCGGCGTTTATATTTGCAAGGAGCGGCCTTGGAGTAAAGCATGGAATTACCCTTTCAAATGGGGTAGGCGTTATTGATAGCGATTACCGCGGTGAAATTTGTGTGGGACTTTGCAATGTTGGAAACGAGTCATACACAATTACGCCTGGAGAGCGTATTGCACAGATGATCATAATGCGCGTGGAATCTTTTCCACTTATTGAAGTAGAGAGCCTTGATGTAACCGGCCGCGGAAGCGGAGGGTTTGGCTCAACGGGTAAATAATCCAGGAGATTAATTTTAATAAAATTATAAGCAAGTATAGTTTAATTAGAGGTTTAGAAAGGCGTAGCCTTTCTAAACCGAAAGTTCCTTCCGTAAATACAAACTTTTTCGTTTAAATTAAATAAATTGGATTTAATTGCGGAAGTGGCTTGAGGTAGAGTTTATCTATATTTTATAGTATGCTATCTAAGTTTTTCAAAGTTATTACTTTCAAGAGACTTTCTCAAGGTCTTTTTTTAATTTTTCTATTATCCTTTTTTCAAGCCGTGAGATGTAAGACTGCGAAATCCCCATCAGATCTGCTACTTCCTTTTGTGTGTGTTCTTTTTTCCCGGAAAGCCCGAATCGCAACTCCATTATTATTTTGTCCCTTTCAGGTAAACCATTTACAGCGCTCAATACAAGCCCGCACTCGATTTCCTGCTCAAGCTTTCCTGTTATTATATCCTGGTCGCTTCCGAGTATATCGGAGAGTAAAAGTTCATTGCCGTCCCAATCCACATTTAAGGGCTCATCAATTGAGGTTTCATTTTTTAATTGCGTGCTTTTTCGAAGATACATTAAAATCTCGTTTTCGATGCATCTTGAAGCATAGGTCGCAAGCTTTATGTTTCTTGCCGGGCAAAACGTATTCACTGCTTTAATAAGACCAATAGTCCCGGTTGAAATCAAATCTTCTATAGGAATTCCTGAAGAATCAAACTTTTTCGCTATGTATACAACTAACCGAAGATTATGCGTAATGAGAGGTTCTCTGACGCTATTTGGTTCGCCTGCAAGAATTTTGTTTATTATAATATTTTCTTCCTCGCGCGATAGTGGTTTTGGGAGAACCTCGGGGCCGTTTATGTAATATATTCCTCTTTTTTTGAAAAATATCTTACTTTTTAAAAAGCCTATAAATTTTTTTACTCTTTCCACTAATCCGGCTATTTGGCTTTGCATTCCGATTTCTCCTTTTTAAAAATTGTTTATTAAGGGGACTACTTTATAATGCTTTGCTGTTTTCTATCCCACTGCATGGAAGGAGGAAAAACTAAAATAATTATCTAAGCAATACTTTCAAATTATTTATATATTAGTCGATAAGGTCAGGATTTATAAGCGCTGAGGTTTCTTCCGGGAGGATACTATCTGAACACACTGCTATATACGCCGTTTTTTCGGGCCCACCTGATATGCTAATTCCCCCGGGCTGAAAAGCTGGGAGTAGTCCATCGCCTGAAACCGTTTTAAAAGGTACCATTCTTATTTTGTGTTTTACGTTTTGAAGCAAGTTTATATTTGATTTCGATGTGTCGTCGGCAATATTAATTAGCATATCGCTTGGTAAGATACCTTCAATGCTGCTTTTTCTTGCAACAATAACGGGAAGCCCTGAAAAAGGCTCTTTAAGTGAATTCCCCGTATCGACTTTTGCTTTTAAAACAGCTGATTTGTCTTCGAATTTTATGTTCACGTCGCACCACCTTGTTTTAATTTTTTTTTTGCCTAAAGTACGGTTAATAAGTTCAATTAATATGTAAGAAACGAGCGTTGAGGAAATAAGAATTATTGGTGATATATTAAAATAAACAACGCCATTATTTATTGCCATGCCATTTGGATGAAAAATGCACCATGTCGCAAACATAATTCCGGAAAATGCAAAGTTAATAAAATAAAAGCAAACGAGAGTTTTAAAAAATGTTCTGATATTTTTGATCCCAAACGTTACCCAAATGATTGTGAAAGACATAAAAAATTTTATAACAATCGAAAGAAATAAACTAAATTCTGGAAGAAGTATGTAAAGTGAATAAATTCCGCCGAGAATTTCGCCCAAAATTAATCGCCATGGTTTCCGTTTCAAGCACAAAAATTTAGCTGTGGTAACCAATAGGAAATAATTTATGAACAAATTTACAGCAATTAATATGTCAACATATATTACCTGCTTCATATCTCACCACGTGTGTTCTTTTTATATGAGTTTTTTTGATCCTCACTGCCGTTGTAGGCGAGGAGAAACGCGAAAACCTAAATATCATTATGAAGGTGATTACGTGTTTATTATGTCAAAAACAGGCGCTGGAATATTATAGTTTTAAAAAATATAATAAAATTTATAGTGAATTTTGTTTAAATGTGAGCTTGCCATTTTTGAAGAGAGCAATACTGAAAAGTATAGTCTTTAATGCGGAGAGTCAGAGTGGTATGATTGACACGGTTCCCGCAAATTAATAAAATATAATTAGTAACCTAATTTTTAAAAACTGAATTACTGGAGCGGTATCGAAGTGGTCATAACGGGGCTGACTCGAAATCAGTTTGCGGGCAACCGCACGTGGGTTCGAATCCCACCCGCTCCGCCATGTTTGTCAAAACAAGTCGAAAATTCTAATAATTAAATAATTATTTATTGAACGAGAATGAGGCGTTTTATAATTGGAGTTAGAAATAAGGCAATATGAAGAAAGGCTTAGAATTGCTATGATGAATAGTGACATTGAAGTGCTTGATAAATTAATTTCAGATGATTTAGTTTTTATAAATCATTCTGGACAACTTATTTCTAAAGACAATGATTTGGATTTCCATAAAAATGAAATTGCTAGACTTAGAAATATAAATATTATAAATCAAAATGTTTATGCAGCTGAAAACATTGCTATAGTCATATCCGATGTTAATTTAGAAGTTGTTGATAATAACCAGACCTCAATTGAAAGTTTGATTTATACAAGGGTATGGCAAAAGACAAATGATGAATGGATGATTATCAGAGGTCAGGCTACAAAAAAAGTATGACTTTAATGGTACGTATTTGAACATCTCTTAGCAAAGGTGCACATCCTCTAGCTAAACGTTAAAAGCGGTGCAAAGATACAATTTACAGTCTAGTACCATTTGATTGCAAATGTAAACGTTGGCTAGACGTGAAAATCTTATTGATGCTGGATTATTTCATGCCACTTATGACACCCCCCAGACCAATAAATACTCCATTAATGGATGAGTTAA
Organism: Bacillota bacterium; assembly: GCA_023458915.1. Classification (GTDB taxonomy): domain Bacteria; phylum Bacillota; class Clostridia; order Oscillospirales; family Acutalibacteraceae; genus UMGS1491. Next base: position 6,713 of record JAEWWM010000066.1, on the reverse strand, counting down.
GTAAAAAACAACATCATATATTATTTAAGATAATATGTTTTTATCTCGAAATATAAAGCGCAATTGCTGTGCGATTAGGAAGTTTTAAAATTGTACCGGCTGTTAGTTTTGCGTTTTCATCTATACCATTAAATGTGGCGACTGCGGTTACATAGCTTGAATCTTTATAGTACGATGTGCAAATGGAAGATATAGTATCTCCATACTGAATTATATAGTCTTCGTATTCCATATCGAGCCCTTCGGAAAGAGTTATTTTCGATAAAGATTTTGTACTGGTTTGGTTGTCCTCATTTTCTGTGGAAACTTTTTTGCCGGATTCATCTTTTGCATTTCCGCTGTAATTAATGTCACCAATTACCACCGCCGCTGCAGTTGTAGCGGCTTTTTGGCCTTCAGTTAGTTTTGAATAAACGAGGTACGCCGCCCCAAATACTATCACAATACCCATTATCCACTGAGTTGCTTTATTAATTAGTGGTCTTCTTAGACTTATTTGGTATTTAATATAAGACATCCATGAACTTGTTTTGGAGATTTTTTCGGCTTTTTGCAGTTCGATTATAAGTTCCGGAATAGACGAATAAACCGCGGTTTTGCATTTATCAAGCACGATATGAAGCTGCTTATTAAACCTAGCTTCGCACTCCGGCTGCAAAATTGTGAAAATAACGCTGCGGATATTTTCAAATATCTCTTTTAAACCAATATTTTTATATTTTGCAATGTTTTTTAAATTGTAATTTAAATATATATCTTTTTCATTACTTACTTTTATATTTTCGGGTTCAGAGATGCATCCCGCTATTTCCGGTGAAATTTTGCTTATATTGTAGATTTTTATAAGTATATTTTCGAGGATTTGGCATCTTTCGTCAAATGCGGCGATGCTCAGCTCCTTTTTGTACCTTTGTTTTATTCCGAGTTCCTCAAAGTAATTAAAAATAGCGTAAAATTTATCATCAGTAACAAAAAAATCGGCAAATTCTATAGGGCGATTTGGTGATGAAAAAGCGGAGAATAATGTTTTGAAAAAATGAAGGTCATTTTTGTCGTAAAAAAATTCATTTAAAATATAAAAATTGTCACTTGTTTTTTCACCTTTAAAAGCTACGGATACATTTAAATTTTCGCTTTCAAAAAGGGATGCTATAACAACATAGTCTGAGGAGCTATTTTTTTTCGGCATAAAATTAAGTTTCACCACCTGAATTTAAGAATAAACGTAAAATAAAACATTTTTTTAAAGCTTGACTGTATTATTTTATGATAATATACTATATTATACAACTTGAAATTGGAATAGTAAACACATATATCTTATTTATTTTTAAAAATATATGTTTAAAGCATAATTTTTTAATTTAATAATTCTTCAAAATCAAAACATTTCACCGCTAGGAGTGAATTTATGAAAAATTTTTTTCACATAAATTTTCACAGGAAAAATAAAAAAGAAAAAAACAAAAAAACGGACGTTAAGCAGGTAAGTGCCGGCAGAAGTTTTGCCCAGATCAGAGCGTTTTTTTCAAGGCCAGTAGTTAAGTATTCTTCGCTTGTGTTTTTTGTGTTAATCATTGCTTTTCTTTTGCAGTATTTTTTAAATAAACCGAATTTTGGCGCGTTTTTGAGTTCAGACATGGATTCTTCCGGTAATGTTTATGTTTTGGGTGTAGATAAAAATACAGACAGATACAAAATAACAAAAATTTCGAAAAATGGTGCCACAAAATTTAAAATAAACCTTGAAAAATCGACAAGTGATACAGACTACTCCTACAGCAACATCGAAGCCGACTCCAAAGGCAATTTTTATTTTGTAAAGCATCAAAGGAATTTAAAAGTCGTAGTGCCTGATAAATCACTTTATCCGGTGCAAACCGAAGTTGTTTTGATGTATGATTCAAATGGAAATTATGTTAAGCAAGTTGCGGTTTTTGATTTTTCAAAAGATGCAAACCCGCCGACTACTCCATATGTTAAAAAAATTCAGCTTGTTGACCAGGCTATGACTATTATTGCGGGTAGAGAAAACAGTTACGACATTATAACCGCAAACCCGCTCGCGGATGAAAGCCCGAGAAAAATTAGGTCATTTATTGTAACTCCCCCGACCGCTACTTCTGACAGCACTCTTGAACTTGTAAGCGATATAAGTGTGCTTTCAAGCGGCAGAGTGTTTTATTCCACTAAAAACGGCGGGCTGTGGGCGATGAGCAATGATGGCAGTTTTGTTAATTATTCAAACGCCGTTTCAACTTCGCAGTTTTTAATAACCGGCATGAGCGTTGATGCGAGTGACAATATATATTTTAATGATTCTTTAAGCGGAAGCTTCTATAAGCTGGATACAAGAAGTATAGTTTCAAAAAGCCTTTATACTTTAGACAGTACTCTGACAAGCAGTGGAAACATTGCTGTCAAAGATATTAAGAAAATTAAAGCAATAGGCGAAAATAATTTTTATGCTCCTTCAAAAGCGTTTGATAAGCCTTTTTATGTAAGATTTGGCGCTGAAAATACACTTGTTAATAACGTCCGCGGAAGCTTTTGGCCGTGGGGGCTTATTATTATGCTTAGTGTATGTGCTGTGGCTTTGGGAATTTTCTATGGTGTTAGATATTTAAGTACTACTGAAATAAAACGAGTTCCTCTTGCCATCAAAATACTTTCTGTATTTTTACCGGTTTTTCTTGTTGCTATGGGTACGCTTGTTTATATAAACACGAGCGACGCCGTTAATGACTATATGTCGGTGATTAAAGGCGAGCAGGAAAGAGGCGCTAAAACCGTTGCGGATGATATAATCGGAAGCGATTTTTCAAAGCTTGATCCCGTGAAAGATTATTTGGGTACAAACTATATAAAACTCAAAAAATCAATCGAGGATGGATATAGCGAATTACGGGTTAAAATCGGAGATCGCAGTGACTATCTTGTAACTTATATTGAAATGAACAACAAGCTTTATACAACTATTAACACTCGTTATAATGTATCGTCACTATCATACGATAAACTTAAGTATACCGACCCTGATATTGCGTCCTCTCAGTGCGCACTTATAGACACCGTTTTGGAGCGTGATGAAGCACAGCAACTTTACGATATTTGGAACAAGTTTTCAAACAAAACAAATTCTACGGATTCACTCGAAGCATCTTTTAGGGATGTTTATGGTAACATGACGGCTGCGTTTGTTGCCATACAAGATACCAACGGGCGAGTTGTTGGATTTGTTGGGAATTTTCTAGATTCGGATATTCACAGCTCACAGGAGTTTTGGAAAATCTTTCAGCATTCTTTAGCGATAATACTCATAATCACAGTTTTTGTTTTTGCTTATATATCTTTTGTGGTTAAATGGTCACTCAGACCACTAAAGAAAATTGAAAGTGCGATTAATACCATGAGCAAAGGCGAATGGAACGCAAGAATACGCCTTGAGTCCAAAGATGAACTTGCGGATGTAGCTCAGGCTTTTAATTTAATGTCCGAAAAGATTGACAGGTACACGTCAAATTTAATAAGGCTAAATAAAGAATATATAAGATATGTTCCGAGCGAAATATTCAGATTTATGGACAAAGAAAAGATCACGCAAGTAAACCTTTATGACAACAAAATTTTAAATATGAATATTATTTATATAACATTCAACATATCTTCCAAAGGATCTTTTGACTTTAAAAATGAAAACGAGATTTTTGATGCCTTAAATAAAAGTTATAGAGAAATGTTTAAAGTTGTGAAGAACAACAATGGCGTTGTACAGTCATTTGATGGGCTCGACATGGTCGTGCTTTTCCCGAACAGTCCTAAAGATGCGTTCAAAGCTTCCGTGCAGTTTAAAGAGGTTAACGTTCATAAAATAGTGAAAAACTACATGAATATAACTCTTGGGGCGGGAAATGTTTTAATTGGCGTTTCCGGAAGCGAGGACAGGCGTGGTGTTGTTGTTGTGTCTGATGAGATAATGCAGATGTTCAATATCGACACTCAAATAGGGGTAATAGGAATAAACCAGGTGGCAACAAAAGCAATAATTGATAACCTTGATAAAAACGAACCTTATAGCTACAGGTACATTGGGCGCATTAGAAACATTACTGGCGAAGGATTTACCGATATTTATGAGATGATCGATGCTTCAAATAAATATAGAAAAGATTTATATATGTCAACCAAAGAAATGTTTGAAAAAGGCGTAAAGAGTTATATTTTTGCAAATTTTGAAGAAGCAAGGCAAGTATTCACAGATGTTTTAAGAATTAATGAAAAAGACAAGGTTTCAGTATACTATTTAATGAAATGCGAAGAACAGATTAACCGTGTGCAGAAAATTGGGGATATTAAAAAAGGCTTTACAGGTTATATAGGATAAAAAAACTACAGATTGGGCAGTTATTTTGATTTCTTCCTCATGCCGGGCGGCGAGAAGAAAAACGGCCAAGATATTATACGGGGAATACAGTGAAAATTGATCAAGGTTAATTAAAATTTTTAGAAGTAGCAAGGTGGGCAGGGATTATGTCGGTTTTTACAGATATATTTTCAAGAATTACAACAACGCTTCAGTCGCAACTTGTGGCTTTAACAGCGTTTGTTGTGCAGCTCCAAAATTTCGGCACTCGTGCTGCCCAAATGGTTCAGCAAAAAGTTCAGAGATTCATACAAACGCTTGTTAAGCCGCCAAGGAGTAAAAAAGATTACTGGTATATTTTAGGTATGTACTTTTCTAAACGATTTGTAATACTTTCAATAATAATCACAGGGGTTGTCGGGTATTTTTTAATATATTTTGCTTATCCGTGGGCAGATGGAAAGCTTTGGACCGCGAATATGCGTTTGAATACCACCAAATATTTAAAGTTCAGCGGCAAAGCACGAGTATATGACCAAGCAGGCGTCCTTGTTTACGAGGGCGGGGTGGAAAGAGGTGCGCCGAGCGGAGATGGAGTTCAATATGATTCAAGCGGTAAACTTATTTACAAAGGCGGATTTCAAAGCGGCAAATATAGCGGCGAAGGGCAGCTTTACAATTCCGACGGTGTAATAATATACAATGGCTCTTTTTTAAATAACAGATATGATGGCGAAGGAAAGTTATATAATGATATAGGTAAACCAATATATATTGGAAGTTTTTCAGTAGGGCAGCGTTCGGGTAATGGCATTGAGTACGATCCAGACACAGGGCTTAAAAAATATTACGGTAGTTTTGCAAATGATGTAAGAAACGGAAATGGCGTTGAATATGAGTCTGATGGAACAAGTATAAAATACGAAGGTGCGTTTAAAGACGGAGTATATGGAGGAACCGGAAAACTTTATTCCGGCGGAAATCTTTTATATTATGGTAGTTTTGCAAATGGGAATTATGACGGAGCCGGAAATCTTTACGACCTTGATACCGGTGTTCTTCAGTATTCCGGGGAATTTAAAAGCGGACAGTATGACGGTGAAGGAAAGCTTTATGATATTAATACTTCAGTAATAGTTTATGAAGGCACATTTTCAAACGGCAAAAAGCAAGGTACTGGAAAATCCTACGATAAGCTCGGCTCGGAGCTCTTTAATGGAAGATTCAGGGGCGACAGCATAGATTACATTGCTTACCTTGGCAAAATCCCCGATGACGTAATTAAAGAATTTGGTAAAGAAAGCTACCGTACGGAAGTTGGTGGCAAGCTCATAATTACTTACCTTAGTCTGGATGCGTCGATAGTTTTTAAGGTTGATCCTGCAAAAGGCGAGTACGTATGCGAAAAAATAGTTCTTGGTATTAAAGAGAAGTTTATGGGACTTGGCGCACAGAGCACAGCAGTGGAAAGAAGAGCAGTCATGGGCGAACCTTTCTCATCTATCAATTACAACTGCGCGGATTATTACAAAACTATTTTTGCTAATCTTGCAATTAGTATTAATAATATTAATAGCATCCCAAGTGACAAGTATATTCCTGATAAGTCAGGTAACTATTTTATACGCTTTTACTTTAATGGCGGCAGAACAGAACTTAAATGCATTGAAATATGCTCTATGTAAATTTTATAAATATTTTTCTCCCACCGTATAGCGAGAGGAAAAATTAAAAACAATTATTTTTTACAAAAAACGAGGTGAGATAAAATGAATGAGTTTAATAACAAAACAAACCCAAATCTAATTATTCTTTTTAAGAAAATTTTTTCAGACGAAAAACTTGCAAATTCTTTTGCAAGCTGTGAGAATATTATCGAATTTTACTGTTTTTGTACAGGAATAGTGCAGGGTTACACTATGAAAGAACTTCACGACTTTTTAATAAATCTTGCTTCGTTGACCTTTTGTAGCGAAAATGATAAAATGTTATTAGAGGAAGATTTGGAAAAAGTTGCTGGAGGGAAAGGAATGAATGATGCAAGCAAAAAATATATAGCTTCGCTGCTAAGTGCGCTAAGTTTAGCATCGTTTACTCCCATGAGCAATTTAAGCGTAAATGCAGCGGATGATGTATACTCAGATACAGCTAAAGAACAGAGCATAAATGCTTATAAAGCAGCGAGAAAATATAATTTAAAAAACAGCCAAGACGAAACATCACTTACAAAAACTGATAAATTAGTTTTGGGAATAGGTGCGTCGGCAATAGGGGCAGCGATAATTGCTGTGATAGGTTATGACATCCACTGCCGTAGAAGTGGTCGAGGAGGACTTTCGATTTCTTCTAC
>JAEWWM010000065.1 GCA_023458915.1 Bacillota bacterium | reverse complement strand
AAAATGCCGCATCTTTTAATTGCAGGTTCCACCGGGTCAGGTAAATCAGTGTGCGTAAACTCGTTTATAATAAGCATTCTTTATAATGCCCGTCCTGATGAAGTGAAACTTTTGATGATTGATCCTAAAGTTGTTGAACTTGGGGTTTACAACGGTATTCCACACCTTCTGGTTCCGGTTGTTACAGATCCGCGCAAAGCTGCGGGAGCTCTTAATTGGGCCGTTAATGAGATGCTCGGAAGATACAAAAAATTTGCAGAAAATAATGTGCGTGATCTTGCATCTTACAATGATTTTATTGAAAAAAATCCGAATGTTACGAATAAAGAAGGCGAACTCCTAGAAAAAATTCCTCAAGTTGTAATAATCATAGACGAGCTTTCCGACCTTATGATGGCTGCTCCGAACGAAGTTGAGGACTATATCTGTCGCCTGGCGCAAATGGCGAGAGCTGCGGGAATGCATTTGGTAATTGCAACCCAGCGCCCTTCGGTAGATGTTATCACGGGCATAATCAAAGCAAATATTCCAAGCCGCATAGCTCTTGCGGTTTCGTCGCAGATAGATTCACGCACTATTCTTGACATGAGCGGGGCAGAAAAGCTTTTAGGGCGTGGGGACATGCTGTTTTCGCCCGTGGGAGCTGCAAAACCCATAAGAGTGCAAGGGTGCTATGTTACCGATAAGGAAATCGAAAAAGTGGTGGATTACATAAAAACTTCGCAGGAAAGCGATTATGACTCCAATATAGCTGCTGAAATTGAAAAAAATGCCGTTTTAGAAAAGTCTAAAGGATCTGATGATAAATTCGCTGAGAATTCGCTGGATCCTGTTATGACTGAGGCTATAAAATGCGTTATAGAAGCGGGTCAAGCATCGACATCGCTTTTGCAAAGGCGTTTAAGAGTTGGTTATGCAAGAGCCGGTAGGCTTGTTGATGAAATGGAACAAATGGGCATAGTTGGACCTCACGAAGGCTCAAAACCCCGGCAAGTGCTTATGAATTATCAGCAGTTTATGGAGATGAGCATGAACCAGCAACCATAAACTGTTTTGGAAGTGTCTGGAAGTACAAGTAAAACTCACCTCAAACCCCTTCTATAGCTAGTATAATTCAAAGTAGGATTTTATGTTTACGGGGATGGCGTTAGGTTTAGAGGGGGTTACATCCCCTCTGACTTCCTACATTAAAAACTACGAGACGTCTGATAAAAAATCAAAATCAAAAGGCTAATTACATGAATTTTTTGAAAAATAAAAGTAAAAACTTTAAAAAAGATATATTCTACGGCATTTCAGCGTTATTAATTTTAATTACATCAGCGACTTTAAGTTTTGGTAATTTAAAAAATTTCAACTGGAAGAACATTTTTGACAGAGCTGGAGTTTCTGATACCACAACCAGAAATTATGGTGCAGAAATGAGCGTTCATTTTTTAAATGTGGGAAAAGCCGACTGCGCCTACATAACATGTGATGGTCACAATATTTTAATAGATGCCGCTGACAAAGAGCCGACTGACGTCGTTACTGAATATTTAAAGCGTCAGCAGGTTAAAGAAATCGATTTAGTGGTAGCAACGCATCCGCACCGAGACCACATCGGTCAGATGGATAAAATCATAAAGGAATTTAAAATTGGCAGATTTATAGAATCTAAAGTTTCAAAAAATAAAGTTTCAAATAATATAACTTACGAAAATATGCAAAAAGCTCTCACAGAACGACATGTAAAAGTTATAACTGTTTCGCCTGGTGAAAATTTTGAAGTGGGAAATATGAAAGTTGAAATTTTTGGACCAATATACCCTCACGAAAAAGAAAATAACAATTCGATTGTGCTTAAAGTAACATATGGTTTAGTTAAATTTTTATTTATGGGAGACGCAGAAAAGGCCGAAGAAGAAGAGCTTATGAAATCCGATACCGATTTGAAATCAACAGTTTTGAAAGTTGGACATCATGGAAGCAACACGTCAAGCACTTATAAATTTTTAGGAAAAGTAAATCCACAATACGCTGTAATCTCTGTTGGCCCTGATAAAAGTAATCTTCCAAAAGAAAAAGTAATTAATAGGCTAAAAAAATTCTGTGATAATATCTATCGCACAGACGAAAATGGAACAATTATATTTTTAACAAATGGAAAAGATATAGCAGTTCGAACTGAGAAATAACAAAGAGGGGGGTTAAGGCGTGAGTTTTTTATCAGTTTGTTTAATTGGTGATTGTTCTGCGATTTTTTCATAGATAAACTGAAATAAATCGGATTTCGCTCGCGCCATATTATTTATAACGAGAACGCTTTTTTGATCATATGTTTCGCTGCGAACATTTTCGTTTGTCGGAAGTCTAAATTCTTCTAAAGGATAGTTAAGGTAGGTCAGTGAGCTGGATGTTAATCTGCTTATTTCAGATGGCTTAAAGTTTGTTGTTACCATGGGGCCAAGGGCGGATATAATCTCGGTTATTTGTGCTAAATTTGCAGTTTTTAATTTATTTACTATTGCTTTTATGACATTTCTTTGCCGCATGGTTCTGTCGTAATCTGAACCTATACTGTTTCTATCGCGTGCGTAATTAAGCGCCTGCAATCCTGTGAGGTGCTTTAATCCAGAGCCTTTTAAAGTATGCTTATCTTTTGAATATATATTGATATATGAACTTTCGGCTGCTGTGAGTTCTAGGTCTATTCCTCCTAATGTGTCAATTATTTTGGAAAAACCTTTAAAATCCACAACCGCGTATCTATCAATATATATCCCGAAATTCTTTTCGATGGTTTCAATTGAAAGTTTTGGCCCGCCGTAAGCATAAGCAGCGTTAATGCGGTCGCTTCCATACCCTGGTATGCTTACCCATATATCGCGCATAATAGACGTAATTTTGATTTTTTTATGCCTAATATCAAGCGATACTACGAGCAATGAGTCGCTTCTTCCGTGATCCCCAACTGACATCGAGTCACTTCCAATAAGCATCACATTCAGAACCATTTTATCATTGATAAGTTGTTCATTTGGGTCAGGTTCGTTTCCGGTAATTTCGCTGTTATTTTTTGTTACTCCAAGATCATCGTAATTAAATGAGTGCAAGGTTTTATAAGCATACAGCATAAGCGAGCCAATCATCCCAATAATAAGAAAAAATGTAAAAGAAATAATTTTAGCTGCCGAAACCCTGCTTCTTTTTTTTTCTCTTTTTCTTTCTACAGAATATACATCAACATATCCATCGTGTTTATTTGGTTCGCCGTTACTGTAGATATCAGTATATTCTTTTCGTACATATTTTTTGTTGTTTTCCGAATATCTTTGAGAATTTTTTGATTTATTTTTCATTAAGTCCACCTATATAACTCGTACACTTTAACGTTTATTTTTTAATATTTTGACTAAAGATGCGGCAAAATTTTAAATTCTATCAACAAATATTATAAAATATAGTTGTCGAAAAATCAACAACTGTATTCAATTTAAAGCGCTGGATCAAAGTGAAAATATTAGTTTTTGAAATTTTAAATTAACTAAAAATATTATTTTGCATCACATTTATATTGATTTTTTCACTTTATATCTGTTAGAATATAATTATTGTTTGTATTTGTAAAATTTGGAGAGGTGTCCGAGTTGGTTTAAGGAGCACGATTGGAAATCGTGTAAGTCGTTAAAGCGGCTTCGGGGGTTCGAATCCCCCTCTCTCCGCCAAACATAAACCCCACAATACTACGGTGTTGTGGGGTTTTGCCATACTATTTTATAGTGTTTTACCCCTAAAAATACCCCTTGCAGCTTTTTAACTTCATTTTTTTGTAAAAGTTATGGCTATAAAAATAAAATTAGGTTGTATAGGTTGTAAATGCTATTATTTCGCCATTCTTTCAATAATGGAAACGACCTTAAACGTAAACAAAAAGTTACTTGTTTTTATCTGTAGGCAATCGGTGAGTTTTTAGATAGCAATAGACTTTGTAAACGGTCAATATGGTTATGTTTTTTTTAGATGCCGTTCGTCTTAGAATGCGATTTAGTGTATATATTCTTGGCGAAAAAAAGTTGAACAATAACAGTCCAAGAGTTAATATGAGATATAATTTTGTATTTTAACAAAGAGGAATTAAATAAGCTCATGGATCAAAAAACCGAATTAGTAATTTTTAAAGCGCAAAGCGGAAACATAAAACTTGATGTAAATATCGATAAAGACACAGTTTGGTTGTCTTTGGATCAAATATCTAAGCTTTTTAAAAGAGATAAATCTACGATTTCGCGTCATATAAAAAATGTATTCTCTGAAAATGAATTGCTGAAAGATGCAGTTGTTGCAAAATTTGCAACAACTGCATCAGATGGCAAAATTTATAATGTAGTCTACTATAACCTTGATGTGATAATATCAGTAGGATACCGAGTAAAATCAAAACGAGGTGTAGAATTTCGCAAATGGGCAAATAATGTGCTGAAAAATTATATACTAAGAGGTTATGCCGTAAATAATAGCCGTATAAATCAGCTTGGAGAGATTGTACGGATTATGAAACGAGCAAATGATCAGCTGGGCAGCAAACAAATTTTAGATGTAATTGAAAAATATACTGTGGCACTTGATTTACTTGATGATTACGATCATCAAAGAATTAAAAAACCTAACGGAAATGTCGGAGCTTATGTTTTGAGTTATGACGAATGTAAAGATATTATTTCAAAAATGAAATTCGGGCAAGAAAGCAGTTTGTTTGGGAATGAAAAAGATGATTCGTTTAAAGCAAGTATTAGTGCAATTTATCAGACATTCGGAGGGGAGGAAGTTTATCCGTCGCTCGAAGAAAAGGCCGCAAATCTTCTTTATCTCATAACAAAAAATCATTCATTTTTAGATGGCAACAAACGTATTGCCGCTACCATGTTTCTTTATTTTCTCGATAAAAACGAAGTGCTTTTTGAAGATGGCGAAAAAATAATCGACGATTATACTTTGGTAGCTATCACGATAATGATAGCTGAGTCAAAACCGTTAGAAAAAGATATAATGGTAAAACTCACAATGAACTTTCTTAATAAAGTAGTATGAAAATAAGCCTAATATTTTTTCAATGCGCTTCTGTAAAAAGAAGTGCCTTTTCATATACAAAATTTTTAAAAAAGGTGAAAAATTTGCACACAAAACGCAATATATTATAAAACATATATTGGATCTAAGTCAATAGCTTAGACACGAAAAGTCGAACTTTTTTATGCAGCCTGAATAGCTTCATCCTCAATTTGCTGAGGTGTTTTATATCCAAGTGCACTATGAATCCTTTTACGGTTATACCA
>JAEWWM010000064.1 GCA_023458915.1 Bacillota bacterium | reverse complement strand
GTTGAAGAAATAACTTCCATGGATGAAGATTTTGCCAGGTGGTATACAGATATAGTTAAAAAAGCTGAGCTTATGGACTACTCCGGCGTACGTGGATGTATGGTTATAGAACCTTATGGTTATGCCATCTGGGAAAATATTGTCGCGATTTTAGATAAAAAATTCAAAGAACTCGGGCATCAAAATGTTTCCATGCCGCTGCTAATTCCAGAAAGCCTGCTTCAAAAAGAAAAAGACCACATTGATGGCTTTGCCCCAGAAGTTGCATGGGTTACCCACGTAGGAGATGAAAAACTCCAAGAACGTTTATGTATTCGCCCTACATCGGAAACACTTTTTTGCGAGCATTTTGCAAAAAAAATACATTCGTGGCGTGACCTTCCCAAACTTTATAATCAATGGTGCAGCGTTGTAAGATGGGAAAAAACTACCCGTCCTTTCCTGCGTTCTGTAGAATTTCTCTGGCAAGAAGGTCATACAGTTCACGAAACTCCCGAAGAAGCAAAGAGGGAAACTCAGCAAATGCTTGATGTTTATGCTAATTTTTGCATAGATGAACTTGCAATCCCAGTTATAAAAGGCCAAAAAACAGAAAGCGAAAAATTTGCCGGAGGGGAATCAACTTATGCAATCGAAGCTCTTATGCATGACGGAAAAGCTCTGCAGTCGGCAACAAGTCACTATTTTGGTGATAAGTTTGCAAAAGCTTTTGAAATAATGTTCCAAAATCGAAATAACGAAAGCGAGCATCCGTACCAAACTTCATGGGGAATCACAACCCGAATAATTGGAGGAATAATAATGACCCACGGAGATGACCGCGGTCTTGTTTTACCTCCTGCCGTAGCACCGATTCAGGTGATAATAATACCTATTGCAATGCACAAAGAAGGAGTTTTGGAAAAAGCACGGGAAGTCGAAGAAAGGCTAAAGTCGATTTGCCGAATTAAGATTGACGACTCCGATAAAACCCCCGGATGGAAATTTTCAGAGTGTGAAATGCGTGGCATCCCGCTTAGAATTGAAATCGGGCCGAAAGATATTGAAAATAATCAATGCGTGATAGTGCGCCGAGATAATCTTGAAAAAATTATAGTACCGCTCGAAGATTTAGAAAGTGATATTCCTGAACTTCTTAAAAAAGTTAGAGACGGAATGTACGAAAAAGCTTTAAAAAACCGCAACAAAATGACCCACACCGCAAAAGATTTTGACGAATTTAAAAATATTGCGGAAAATAAGGTGGGATTCATAAGGGCTATGTGGTGCGAAAACTCAGAATGTGAAAAAAGAGTAAAAGATGAAACTGGTTTTACATCTCGCTGCATAAAAGATAGCGAAGAAAAAATCACTTCTACATGCGCTATATGTGGAAAAGAATCCAAACATCTGGTTTATTGGGCTAAAGCTTATTAAAATCAGGACAGGAAGTATTTATAAAAATATTCTAATTGAGCAGCATAAAAACTGCTAAAGAAATGAGAAAGTTATTTGATAATAAAACAAGCATCAAGTAGTGATAATAACACCGTTTCCGAATTGGCGCTAAAGTTATGGCCACATTGTTCGCTTCAAAAGCTGAAAACTAAATTCACTTTGATTCTTTCATCTAAAAATAGTGTTGTGTTTTTGTGTATTATTGAATCAAAACCGATAGCATTTGCGCAGTGCCAATTACGAAACGACTATGTAGAAGGTACGAGAAGTAGTCCGGTTGGCTATTTGGAAGGAATTTTTGTTGACAAAGAACAGCGCCATAATGGCATTGCAAGAGAATTATTACGGCATTGTGAACAGTGGGCAAAGTTAAAAGGATGCGTTGAATTCGCCAGTGATTGCGAGCTTGATAATGTTGATAGTATAAATTTTCATCTAAAATCTGGATTTACAGAAGTCAATCTTATAATAAGATAATAAAAAATTGACTGATTTTACACTGCAAGAAAACTAGATGTTTAAAGTGTAAAAAACAAAAGAAAATGCCCCGAGGTCTTGCCTCGGGGTTATTTCTTAACTAGCAGATTTTAGCTGAAGCCTTAGTTTATCGCTTATCATTGCAATAAATTCTGAATTAGTAGGTTTACCTCTCGAATTGTGGATAGTGTAGCCAAAGTAAGAATTCAAGATGTCGATGTCCCCGCGATCCCACGCGACCTCAATTGCGTGCCGAATTGCTCGCTCCACTCTTGAAGGCGTGGTTTCGAAATTTTTTGCTACAGCGGGATAGAGCTGTTTTGTAACGGAATTTATTATATCGGGTTTATCAATTGAGAGCATAATTGAACTTCGCAAATAATGGTAACCTTTAATGTGCGCAGGAACACCAATTTGATGGAGTATCTGCGTAATTTTAATCTCTGTGTTTGAATTATCGTTATTATTATGTATCGGGCTATGTTGCGGAATATCGGTCGCTTTATTTAATGCGTTTTTGTAAGTTATCTGTAGTATTTTTTCAATAATATCAGAATAACTTATTGGTTTTAGTAAAAAATAGGACGCACCGGCGGACATTACTTCTCTTTCCAAAGTTGGCCTTCCAAGATTTGATACTACCATAAAAGTTGGCATTTCTATTCTGCGATTTTTCCGAATGGTTGTAATAATACCAATAGCATCAATTCTGGGCATAAACAAATCCATAATTACAATATTCGGACAAGAATTTTCGATTATTTCGATAATTTTAAATCCGTCTTTGGGCAAAAATGACAAATCCATAGAATAATGTTTAAACATATCGAGTGCTTCTCTATCAAACTCTGCACAGTCCTCCGAAATGAGCACTTTTAACCTATTTTGCATAGAATTTCCCCCAGTTAATATATTTTGTGATGCTTATGTTGCCATATATTACCAAATATGTCAATAGTTTTCCATTAAATAAATAATATTCAGTAGATTTGTCAAAAATGGAAGCTTATCAGGACGCTTTTTTGTATTCGGACGCGAAAATATTGTTGGAATTTGTAAGCATTGTTTCCGCAAAAATGCCATATCCTCTTGCGGGATTATTTACAAAAACGTGCGTTATAGCGCCGATTAGAGCACCATTTTGAATGATTGGGCTTCCGCTCATTCCCTGAACTATTCCCCCTGTTTTTTCCAAAAGATTCTTATCAGTGACTGATATCTTTATATTTTTCGTGGGAGAATTTACGTTGTAGTTCACAGAATCTATATTTATGTCGTAATACCTGGGTTTATTACCCTCGACTGTTGTTAAAATTTGCGCAGGACCTTTTTTTACGTGCTGCTTCATTGCTATATCTATGGAATTTGTATTAAAGGGAAGATTATTTAAAGTGCCGTAAATTCCGGTGATATTGTTAGCGTAAATTTTTCCAATAGGGTTTGAATCAATAAAGCAACCTTTCAGTTCCCCGGGCGAACCCTCACGCCCTCTACTTACATCTGATATAGCGGCATCGATTATTTCGCCTTTTGCAAGCGGTAAGATTTCGCCGGTATCAATGTCGCATATTCCATGCCCGAGCCCACTGAAGGTTTTATTTTGTTTATTATAAAATGTAAGCGTGCCTATACCGGCGGAGCTGTCGCGCACCCATATCCCGGCGCGGTATTTATCGTCATTTATTGATTTTAAAGGCTTAAGAGCTGTGTTAGAGAAGATATTATCTCTTATAATTGAAAGATTAATTTCTTTCCCGTTTGAGCTTTCAATTATTTTTTCGAGTTCTTCGTTATTTAGAACGGTTTTATCATCAATTTTTGTTATAACGTCGCCTTTTTGGAGTCCGCTTGCTTTACCCGGTGACTGGCTTCCGTCTGTAGTTGCTACATCAGATATACCGATTACCATAACGCCGTCTGTGTATATTTTCACACCAAAAGGAGTTCCGCATAAAATTACATTGTATTTTGGAACAACGCTAACTTCCACAGTTTTAATCGGAAACATATCTAAAAACATAAGGTTAGCTAAATGTTTTTTTTGTGAATTTTGGTTTGACATGCCCGTTTTTATGCATTTTTCTTCTTTTTTCATAGCTACAGACAAAGGAAATGTTTGAAACGAAAAATTTTCATTTTCAAATATTTTATAATCACTTGGTAAATTTGAAGAAGCATACGCAAGACCGCAAAATACCGCGATGCTTAGAACAAAAAGCGCTTTCGCGAAGTTTTGAAAAAGTTTTTTCACGCAAATTCTCCCTCCTTTAACAAAAATTGATAATAAAATCTATTTAAATCGCCGCTCAAATTAAAATTTTGTAGAATTATTAACTAAATTGTTTAAAAATGTATTACTATTTAGTATTCGCATTTTGATAAAATTACACAAAAGAAAATGTTGGTTATTTAAGTGACAATTTTTTAGTTTTGTATTAAAATGAGGTTGAAGGAAGCGTAATCCCATAAATCTTAGCCGTTTCCGTAAGTTAGGATGAAACTTAGTAAAATTTAGGAGTGAATTTTTTTGAATAAAAATTATTTTGAAGTGATATGTGATCTGATTTTGGGCAGCGAAAGAACAAAGAAATTTGATACTTAAAAAGAAAAAAATAAAATAGTTTTAACTAACGGCGATTTGGGTTATGAAATTGTTTATAATAATGAAAATAATCAAATTATTTTAAGCGCAGCAGATGTAGACTCTGAAGAAAGAAAAGCGTTGTCTTCTTGGCTTCTTGATAATGACTCTGCAAACCAAAAAGATGCTGAGATGATCGCCAAGGATTTTATCGACGCTATGGTAGGGCAAGAAAAATCAGCAGTGAAACAACAAACAAAAAGAAAATCGAGTGCGGACGAGAGCAATATCACAGGTCTCTTTTTTGCAAACAGAATGGTTAACATTTTCCCCGAACTCAAAGATGAGATTCAAACCGAAAAAGAATGCTATATTGAATTCAGACCAGCAATATTTGCAAAAGAACATATTTTGCCTAAAATAAACGAACTTCTTTGTGAGGAGAAAGAAAAAACTAAAATAAACAAACTTGCCAAACTCCTTAGCGATCTTTATCAAAACGGCAACTTAGATGTAAGAAGCGTAATTACGATGGCAATTTTAAATAATATTGAAAATGAAGTAGCAGTGAACAATCTAAAACCATCTTTAAGCGAAGAACTCCAAAAAGGCTGGCATGCAGCACTAAAATATAAAGGCAAAAAAGTAAAACCCGAAAAACCAAAAAAGAAAAGCTCGTTTATTTCCAAAGCCCTCAGCGCTCAGCAGAGATAAAATAAACCCCCGTCAATTAAGATTGGCGGGGGTTTATTACCTATGATTCAATTTTCAGTATGTTAGCAGGCTTATTTCACTGCACAAATTTAAAAGCTCATGCTTATTTTTTGCCATAAAGGCAATTTTTCGAAAATTTGCCGCACCGGGAATATCTTTAATGTAACCTGCTATATGTTTTCTCGCTTCTTTTATGCCCCTTTCCTCGCCTTTATATTCGCACAGTTTTTCTATGTGTTTTTTCATGATATCGGCTTTTTCAGGGAGAGTTAGCGGAGCCCACGCTTTGCCTGATATGCAAGAATTAATCTCGGCAAATATCCATGGGTTACCGATAGCACCCCTTCCGATTGCCACCATATCGCATTTTGTAAAATTTATCATTTTTAAAGCTGCTTCAACTAACGTTATATCTCCATTGCCTATAACCGGTATTTTTACAGATTTTTTAACTTCTTTAATTATATTAAGGTCACTAAACCCAGAATAACCCTGTTCGCGCGTTCTGCCATGAATAGTTATGCATCCGCGCCGGCTTCCTCACAGATTTTTGCAACTTCAGGAGCGTTCATATTTTTGCTGTCCCATCCCGCTCTTATTTTTACAGTTACAGGTACATGTGAAACCGATTTTGCAGCTTTTACTATTTCCCCGCATAAATCCGGATTTTTCATAAGTGCCGAACCGGAATTTTCTTTTATAATTTTTGTAGCAGGACAGCCCATGTTAATATCAATAACATCAATGGCTTGTTTTCTTCTTGCCTGCGGTGAGGGAAAAACACAAAAGTTGTCGAGCGGATAATTTAACAGTAGCTTTATAGCCTCCGCGAAATCTTTTGGGTTGTTGCCGAAAAGCTGAACCGCGAAAGGCTTGTCCGTTTCCGAGCGATCGATAAGATTAAAAGTTTTTTTGCTTTTATAAATTAAGCCCTTCACACTTATCATTTCACTTGTAAAATACGATGCTCCAAAAAGCGCACATATTTCCCGAAAAGCGCGGTCTGTTATTCCTGCCATTGGTGCAAGAGCTGCCTTACCTTTAATTTGAATATTTCCGATATGCATATGATTTTTTCCTTTTTGAATTTTTATTAAAAACATTTGGTTAATTCGCGCTGATTGCATTCCTTTAGGACTTATTATGTTAAAAATTGTACTTTTTAATCCTGACCAATTCATAAACACTATTCTAACATAAAATCAATTATGGTATAAATAATACATATTTTAAAAAACAGGGAGATTCCATAAATGGAAAAATTTTCAAAAAGAACTTGGATGCAAATAAATTTAGACGCGGTAGAGCATAATTTTAACGCTATTAAAAATAAACTTTCGAAAGGCACAAAGCTTCTTTGTGTATTGAAAGCGGATGCATACGGTCACGGTGCGGAGTTTCTTGTTAAAGAATACGAAAAGCTCGGTGCAGACTACTATGGAGTTTCGAATATAGATGAAGCGATTCAGCTCAGAAAAAGCGGAGCGACTAAACCAGTACTTATTTTTGGATATACCGCACCCGAGATGGCAGAAACTCTGTGCAAATACACTATTTCACAGGCACTTTTTTCTTACAATTACGCCGAAAAGTTGAGCTTTGAATGCAGAAAGAAAAATCTGAAACTAAAAGTCCATTTAAAAATCGATACCGGCATGAGTAGAATCGGATTTTTCAGCCAAACTCCTGAAGATATAGAAAATTCCACCAAAGAAATTTTAAAGATAAAAAATTTTGAAAAACTTGAAATTGAAGGGATTTTTACTCATTTTTCCGTGGCTGATGATATAACTAATCAAAAAGATTACACCTTAAAACAGTTTAAAAATTTCATGACTGTAATTAATAAACTTGAAAACAGCAGCATGAAAATTCCGCTGAGACACTGCTGTAACAGCGCTGGAATAATAAATTTCCCGCAGATGCAGCTTGACATGGTAAGAGGAGGGGTTGCTCTTTATGGGTTATATCCCTCGGATGAAGTAAAAAATAAAATAGATTTAAAACCGATAGCTCAGCTTAAAACGATCGTTTCGCAGGTTAAGACTGTGCCTGTAGGCACATATGTAAGTTATGGATGCACTTTTATGTCTTCAAAAGAAATAAAGGTCGCGGCTGTGCCACTAGGATATGCGGATGGTTATTCTCGCCAATTTTCAAACAACGCTGAAATGATTGTTTGCGGAAAGCGTGCACCGGTTATCGGAAGGGTTTGCATGGATCAGCTTATGCTAAATGTTTCCGATATTGATGAAGTAGAAGAAGGAAGCATTGTTACTGCTTTTGGAGAAGACAAAGGAGAAAAAATCACAGTTGATGAACTCGCTTTAAAAATTGGGACAATAAACTATGAGATCACGTGCCTTGTGGGCAAAAGAGTTCCTCGCATATACTACAAAAATGGTAAAGTAATCGGAAAAGCAAGCTATATTTAGATATTTATTATATAGTCAATGATAAATTAGTAATAATTGATAGAAACACCCCGTGAAAATGTTGGTAATGTTGTTGAAAATGTTCAAAAAATTAATTGCAATATTTTAAAATCTTCAAAAAAGCTAGATTTTGAACAAAATTTATAAAATTTAATGAATATTAGTTGAATTATAAGTAAAATTAGTGTAAAATAAATGCCTGCTAAAGAATCAACAGGAGAGGAACGAAATGCACAGTGGAAAATTATATTTATATTCCTGCAATTGTTGAAAATTGGCAAATTGTTTATGATTTTCTCGTGGAACACATGAAAATAGCGAACTTCGAAAAAAGCTGTGCGGCATCGGTAATTTTTGCAAGCGAAGAGATATACGTGAATATCTCCAGATACGCTTACCCAGGTAGTCAAGGGAATGTTTTAATTAATTTTGAGCATGACCCGGGGGAACGTCTTATTAAAGTAAGCTTTGTGGATGATGGTAT
The DNA here is from genome assembly GCA_023458915.1 of Bacillota bacterium. GTDB lineage: Bacteria > Bacillota > Clostridia > Oscillospirales > Acutalibacteraceae > UMGS1491. Next base: position 8,619 of record JAEWWM010000064.1, on the reverse strand, counting down.
TCCTTTTGATCCAACGAAAACGCAAAAACCTGATTCCACAAAACCTGTAGTAGAAAGGAAAATTGGCGGCCTAGGAATATTCATAGTAAACAAAATCACAGACGGTATGGAGTACGCTTATAAGCGCGGGCAAAATAATCTTGTAATAATTAAAAAAACAAGCTGATTATTAAAGGAGGAATTTTAAATGGATATAAAAAAAGTAAACCAGGAAGGCGTAGTAACTTACTACATTAAAGGAAGACTCGATGTTCAAACTTCCCCAAAATTGCAGTCTATGTTAGAGGAAAGTTTCGGCGAAAGTGAAACAAATCTGGTTCTTGATTTTAAAGATGTTGAATATATGAGCAGCGCTGCTCTGCGGGTTATTCTTTACGCTCAAAAGAAAGTAAATACAATTGACGGTGCAAGCCTGACGATAACCCACGTTCAGCCTGATGTGATGGAAGTTTTTGAACTAACGGGATTTACGGATTTTTTGAAAATTAACAGCTAAATTTCAAATTAAAACTGCATTATAAAACAAAATAAACAAATACTTACTTTATGTAAATAATGTTTTACGTAAGGTTGGTTTTTTTATGTACAAAAGATCGGTAATTCTTTTTGGAATTTTAATGCTGTTTTTTTGTGCTGCATTTTTTTCACTCGATTATATCTCAAATAAAGAAAAACTAAACGATGCCGCGCTCAGCCAACAGTCTTATAAACTTAAAATCACAGATGTCAGGGGCACGATTTACGACTGCCGAAACATTCCGTTTGTAAACAGCCAAAAAAAGTTGATTGCCGCGGTTATTCCATGTATTGAATCACTTACCGCTTTGACTCCGGCAGTTCAAGAATCTCAAAAGGCAGACCTATACAAAAAATGCTCGAAAAGCACTCCCTTTATAATTGAAGTCAGTCAAAAAGTTGACTCCCCATATGTTAAAATTTTTGAAATTCCGGTTCGCTATGCCGGGGTAACCCTTGCTTCTCATATAATTGGCTATCTTTCCGGTGAAAAACAGGGTGTTTCAGGGATTGAAAAAATTTATAATGATTACCTTTCTGGCGATAATCATGAAATATTTGTGAAATATAACATAGACGCCGCGGGCAAAATTTTACCAGGTAAAAAGGAACTTACAGAAGATAAATCCTACCTTAAATCAAAGGGTGTAGTTTTAAATATTGATAGTCGAATTCAGGCTTTAACCGAGGAAGTGGCGAATAAATATATAAGCAGAGGCGCAGTAATGGTTGTGGAGGTTCCAAACTGCGAAATAAGAGCTTGCGCAAGTTTTCCCGGGTTTTTGCCAAATAATGTTCAGGAGTCTTTAAGCGACAAAAATTCACCACTGCTTAACCGTATAATGTGCTCTTTCAACCTTGGTTCAATTTTTAAACTCGTGACGTCTTCTGCTGCTCTTGAAAAAGGGATAAGCGAAAACACACTTTATAACTGTCAAGGCATTAACGAGGTTGAGGACACCTCTTTTAAATGCTTTAATGGCAAAAAACACGAGCTTGTGAATATGGAACAGGCTCTGGCACATTCTTGTAACGGTTATTTTATTGAACTTATCAAAAAAATGCCACAGGACGCTCTTTTAAATATGGCTAAAAAATTTAGACTTGGTTCAGGGAATACGCTTGCACCGGACATGGTTTCGTCAAACGGGGTGCTTCCTTCCGCCGATAATTTAAAAAATATAAAAACACTTGCTAACTTTTCATTTGGTCAAGGTAAGCTCATGGCAACTCCGATTCAGGTAGCAGGGATTATAAACACAATTGCTTCCGGTGGAATTTACAGTAACCCAAAGCTTGTAAAAGGTCTTGTGGATGAGAGCATGAGGTTTCTTAAAAAAGACAAAAATACAGTAAAAGATGAAAAAGAAAGAATAATCTCAGAAAACACCGCAGCAAAGTTAAAATCGCACATGAAAGCTTCAATTGATTATGGCACAAGCCAGAGAGGTAAACCTGAAAAAATGGAAGCTGCATCCAAAACTTCAACAGCTCAAACAGGAATCATTGAGGACGGCAAAAAAATAGAGCAGTCCTGGTTTGCAGGCTTTTTCCCATATGATAGACCTAAATATTCGGTCGTTATTTTATCAGAAGCAGGTCTTGGCGGCGGCGAGAGCTGCGGCCCTGTGTTTAAGGAAATCGCCGACCGCATAAAAACAGAAATTCCTGAACTTTTCATTAATGATTAAAAATTATTATTGAGAATATTGCTTAAATAATTTTCTTGGCTCTTCTTTTCGCTACACAGTGGGAGAAAAAGTTTCCAGAACATTAAAAATTAAACACTCTAGATTATTATTAAATTTTGAAAAATAAGTTCAAAAAAGAATCGCAGTTAATTTTAAGCTTTTATCGATATAATCTGTGAAAACCTATCCTTTGCTACAAAAAATAAAGAAGTAGCGGATTTTTTTATTTCGTCTGCGCTAAATTGTTCTGTGCAGACATTATTTTGATACCAAAATCTAAAATTTTCGAACATGCAAGGATTATTAAGCTTAACAAACAGTACTCCTCCAAAAATTATAAAGCATACCACTAGCCTCACCAAAAAAAAGGTTAGTGTATGAGATGATTTTTTATTTACAGTAGTTTTATTTAATTCCGCATTTTCTGCAGCACTTTCACAGAGATTAGTGTTTTCTTCGGTTAATATGCGGTCTTCTTCGGGCATTTCGCTAATTTCCATGCTTTTCTTTTCCTTTCGCGCAAAATCAAAACGTTTACTTTATAACAATTTATCCGTTTTCTCTCATGTTTCTGTAGCAAGGAGAAAAACTAAAATAATTCCTTAAGGCACCCTCGCAAAAATTGTGCTATAATATTAGTATTAATATTAAAATTTTTTAGAACCTGTCCATAAACCCGAAGGAAAAGTCATATACAATTAAAAAATAAAAGCAGGGAAGTAATCAGTAATGAAAGAAGAAGAAAAAATAATTAAAAAAAGCTTTAAAAATTATAAAAAGACTCCACAAGCACGTAAAAAAAGACTAATACAAATCCTCGCAATTATGGGGTCACTTTTAATGCTTAGTAGTGTTGTCGGCTCACTAATGTATTATCTTTTTTAAAAGGCTAATTATATGAAAATTTGCGCTATTGTAGCTGAATTTAATCCATTTCATAATGGCCATAAACATCTTATCGATAAAATTAGAAAAAAAGGTTTTACTCATATAATTGCAATTATGAGTGGAAACTATGTTCAGCGCGGTGAACCTGCAATAATTTCTAAAAAAGCCAGAACTAAAATCGCTCTTAAAAATGGAATCGACCTTGTAGTTGAGATTCCTTGTGTTTGGTCAATTTCGACCGCTGAAAAATATGCACAGGCTGGAGTTCAAATTGCAAATTCTCTCGGGTGCGTGGAAACTCTTGCATTTGGTAGCGAGTGTGGGGACATTAAACGCTTAAAAAAAATAACGAAAACTTTAAAGTCTGAAGATTTTTCGGCATATTTAAAAAATCATCTTTCAAAAGGAATAACATTTGCCAAAGCTAGAGAAATCGCCTTGAGTAAACTGATCTCAGAACCAGATGTAATAGAACAAATAAAATCTCCGAATAATATTTTGGGGATTGAATATCTAAAATCAATAGATAAATTCAGTAGTAAACTAACTCCGCTAACAATTGAGAGGGCAATGTCAGGAAACCGTCTCACATCGGCGTCAAAAATAAGAGAATTTATTAAAGCCGAGAGCGAAAGTTACGAAAAATATGTCCCAAGGTCATCTTTTGAAATAATTTCGCGTGAAATTCAAAATTTTAGAGCACCTTGCAAATTAGAAAGTGCTGAGCAAATTATACTTTATAAACTTCGAACAATGAATAAGAGTGATATTTTAAATCTTCCAGACATTAATGAAGGGCTTGAAAATAGGATTTTAAGTTCAGTAAAAAATACTTTATCTTTAAACGACCTTCTTTTTAGCATCAAAACAAAGCGCTACACACTAGCGCGAATTAAAAGAATTATCCTCTCGGCTTACCTTGGAATTACAAACAAACTTCAAGATAAAGTCGTTCCTTATATAAGAATTTTAGGGGCAAATAATAACGGTCTTGAGATTTTAAAAACGGCAAAATCTACCACTGCTTTACCTATAGTTTCTAGATATGCAGATGTGTTAAAGCTTGATTTAAATTCTCAAGAAATTTTCGATGCTGAATGCCGAGCTTCTGATTTATATAGTCTGTTTTCTCCAAAAATATCTTCTTGCGGCAAGGAGCAAACTTTTAGGATAGTGAAAATTTAATATAGATTCTGTGTTTTCCTTTCACCACTGGTGGAAAGAAAAACAAGAATTCATTTATGCAAATTTTGCGCTCTTGTGAAGAGTGAATATTAAAATATAGAAAGGCTGTTAAAATATGAGTAGTGCATTAATAGCAATGAGCGGCGGAGTGGACAGTTCCGTTGCAGCTTTATTGGCGCTGAAGCAAGGTTTAAACTGCGTTGGCGCTATGATGAAACTTTTTCAAAATGAAGAAAGTGAAGCAAACTGCAACAAAACCTGCTGTTCGCTTGAGGATGCAAATGACGCTCGTTCAGTTGCTTTTAAGCTAGGCATACCATTTCATGTTTTTAATTTTATGGATTATTTCAAAATTAATGTGATCGATAGATTTATAAATTCATACCAAAGCGGAGAAACACCGAACCCGTGCATTGAGTGCAACCGCTATTTAAAGTTCGACAAGCTGCTTAAAAGAGCTCATGAGCTTCATCTTGATTATTTAATCACCGGGCACTATGCTAGGATTCAATACAATAAAGGAAGCAACCGCTACCTGCTGAAAAAAGGAGTAGACGCCTCTAAAGACCAAAGTTATGTGCTTTATATGATGACGCAATATCAGCTCGAACATACTCTTTTTCCGCTTGGTAATCTTACAAAAAAAGAAGTGCGTGAAATTGCGGTTGAAAACGGCTTTATAAATGCAAAAAAGCACGAAAGCCAGGACATATGTTTTGTGCCAAGCGGCAATTATGCTGAATTTATAAAAAAACACTCAAATCAAAATAATAGCCTTAAACCAGGCAGTTTTATGGATATACACGGTAATATTATAGGTGAGCATAAGGGAATTATTCATTATACTATTGGCCAAAGAAAAGGCCTTGGGATAAGCTCTGAAAACTCTCTTTATGTATGTAAAATAAATGCAGATGACAACAGCATTACAATCGGAAACGAAAACAGCCTTTACTCAAAAACTATTTTAGCAAAAAATATTAATTTAATACCTATGGATCGTTTAAATAGTCCAATTAAAGTAACAGCAAAACTTCGCTATAAGCAGCCTGAACAACCCGCAACATTGCATCAACTTGATGAAAACACTTTGCGTGCTGAATTTGAAACTCCGCAAAGAGCCGTAACTAAAGGTCAAGCGGTTGTGTTTTATGATGGAGATATTGTTATTGGCGGAGGAACTATCGCGTAAGATTTTTTTTAAAGACAAATAGACACCGAAAAAGGTGTCTATTTAATCTTATATAAAGCTGTAGCTGTCGTAATTAAAGTCAGCTATGCTTCTTCACTTTCCCCAGTATCAATTTTTACTTTATTTGCTCCCTCAATAATCCTAAAGAAAATAGCAATAACTCTACTAACCTCAATAAGGTATTCATAATCATTTTGGTATTTACTTCTTTTCGCAAGAAGTTTGCTGATTGCCTCGTTCATTTTTTCTAAATATTTATCAGTAGATTCGCCCTTTTTAGCTGATTTGTATTCTTCATATGCGTTGTCGAAATCGTCCAACCCGTATACAGCCCACACTCTTTTGGACTCCGGAAAATCTAAAGCTTGCGCTGATGAAGGATCATTAACCAAACTTTTAATTTTTTTCTTCGCTTTAGATTGGAATGATTCCATCGCACCTTTATCTTTTACTGTAAACATTACAATACCCCCTATTTAGTTTAATTGTTTTGTGTAAATATTATATATTTTAAAATTTATTTTGTCAAATATAATTTATTTTTACTAAAATATTGGCAAATAAAAACTCAGATTTCAAGTTATAATTTAAAGTCTGAGTTAAAATTTATTAAATATTTTTGATAAATATTTATTTTTTAATAACTAATGACGCATCCCGTACTAAATTAAAAAATTCCCTGATAAGTTTTTCATTATTATCTAAATTATCGAAATACTTATTTAATTCACCCAATTTTAATTCCAATAACTCACTTATACTTTTTTTCGGGTTTTGTAAATCAATAAACCCTTGCTTAAGTCCTAACATGATACTAATTTCAATTTCACTTAAATACTCAGTGATTATAAATTTAAATTTTTCATCTTTTTTGGCTTTTTGCACTACTAAATTTAAAATTTCAGGCTTATATGCATGAGATATATTAGGGAAGAAAATAGTAAAAGATAGAATTAAGACAAAAATAGATAGTATTTTCTTATTTTTCATTATTAAATATTCCTCATACTTCTTTATTTATTAATAAATTATAAAATTAATTTTAGATATTTGGTACTGGTGGCCGGACTCGAACCGGCACGGTATCGCTACCGAGGGATTTTAAGTCCCTTGTGTCTACCTATTCCACCACACCAGCAAACTTCCTTTATAATTTTAAACTCGAATGGAGTAAAAGTCAATATTTTTAAGGCATTTCTTGGTTTAACAATACCTCCGAACATCAAAATTAGCTGCTTTAGTTTATTTCTACAAAAGCGCTTATGAAAAGCATATTTTCAAGTTTGTTATAAACTGAATCCAAATCCGAAAGTGGCAGAGGATTTTCCCCTTTCCCTATTTCCACTGTAAAAGCGGGTTTATTAAACTCTGTAATAAACCAATCTTTAAAGCCACCTCCAACAGCTAAACCCTCAGGTGAACTCAGTTCATAACCACTGCTAAAAGCGAAAATAGTTGCAAGAGCTTCAGAACATTTAGGTGTGTTCATTCCATATTTCCAGTATATTTCTTCGCCTTGACTGTGAAAAGCTATGGCGTGGTTGAAATTATTTTCTCGGCAAAGTTTTGTTATAGCAGCTGTTTCAGGTTCGCTTTCTGGGTATAATCCGCCATAGCGGGTTGGTGCAGGACCTATTATTCCGCTTTTTTGCTCCAAAAGTCGAAGCTCGTTCCAGCCAGCATCATAATTATGGTTAAGGTCTACCCCTCGGGTATTTGCTTGCCAAGAGCTTGTATTCCCCTTACTTACAAAATCCACAATTTCTTTATACTTACATGCCCCCCCGCTGCCTGTTAGTGAAATTTCCACTCCATCAGGATTTACACAAGGAATCACCATAAGTCCTCTTTCATTTAGTTTTTGCGCTAAATCTACACCCAAAATTTTTCTTTCATTTTTTATCTCTTCGCATACTTTTTTGATAAACTTCAAAAGTACAAGTGAAGTCAACCATTCCATACCGTGAAATGCTCCAGCCCATAAAACCATTTTGCTATTACTGCCAAGCCTTAAAAAATCAATATTTCTTCCGCACAAGCTTTTACCAATTATTCCGTGATTTAAAAAATCATACTTTTCTAAAAAATCGCTTATGATTCCTTCTCTTACCCTTTCTGTAGGCAAACCGTGCATAAGCGCACCCCCCTTTTTTTAAATATACTTATTTGTTTTTAAAATTAGAATTACACTTCATTGTAAAATATTTATAAAAATATATTGAAAAATTTATAATAATTAGTATAATTATTATAAATTTAAGCTACGCTAAAATTGGGAGGGACTGCATATGTTAAATTTAAAAACCAATATTATCAAAAATAGATTCTGGTTTTTGCTTTTTTTGACTTTTTTCTGTGTATTTATGTGGGCAAAGAATGCTCAAGCAGACAGCCAAACATTTAATATAATCCTCCCGCAAAGAGTCGATGGCGTTGCAAAACTGGAGTATTTTATCGATGGACAAGCACAAGGTAGTGTTGACGGCAAAACAAGCGTAAATTTGCCGACCGGAACAAATTTATATTTCCTTTTTCAAATTGAATCTACAGGATACAGCCACCTCCTCGCAAAAGATATTAAGATAGTTTCTGACCAAGGTGCATCTTTGGGGCTTAGAGTTTATGAATATGATAAAAATCAAAATATAGTGGTGCGCGATGTTGCTGATGATGAACTTATCGACCCACAGCAAACTTATGTTTCTGACATTCGAGTTGTAAATAAAAATGAAAATTTCAGCATCCAGGGCATTAAGCTTGATACATTCAGCGCAAACATAAAACTTGATAATATACCCGACGCCACAAATGAAGCTTTGAATGTAACTTACCAAATTCAAAATAACAACGTTACTTCAGCGAATTTTAACGAAAGTGATAATTCGTACAATATAAAAGATATTCCGGTAAATAGCTCTTTTAAACTTTGGATAAATACAACATCTGCTTATTCGCAGTCAAACATTAGCTTTTTGTGCAATGAAGATCCTATAACTTCTAACTCAAGTGACCAAAGTTTATTAATTTCCGAAGTTACTTCGGATATGAATATAAAAGTCCAAAATATCCAAAGAAATCAGTATAGCCTTTCTTTCACATCATACTCAGGAACAACATTTAATTACAAAAAAGATGGCTCCGGCGCAG
>JAEWWM010000063.1 GCA_023458915.1 Bacillota bacterium | reverse complement strand
ATTTTATAAGTATCATAATTACTGCTGAAATTTTTAGAAGGATTTTTCTGAGCAGCTGCTTTGTTTCGGTAAGGGTAATAGACAGCCGCATCTACGCGCAGAATGCCCATTGCAAATTCACCGAATTTGCTTTTGCCGCCATTTTTGATTGTATTTAAACGGTTATGAATTACGGAGGAAACTTTGTACATATCTTCCTTGTTTGCAGCTTCAGCTTGAATAAGTGAAGCGATATTCGTGAGCTTATCTATAGCAAGCCCTTTCTTTTCGGCAAGTTCTTTTATGCTTACTTCGCCGCCGTAGCCTTCGAGCGACCCTTTTTTAACTACTTTTTTCTGATAGTTATTCAGAAATTTAGTAACGACATCTTCAGGATTTTCACCTTGGTAAAACTTGTATGTGTCCGGAAAAAGGTAACCCTCAAGTTTATAGGTTCTTTTTTTAGAATTATCTATGTTTTTTAGGAAAATGTATTTACTGTCAAACTTATCAGAATTGCAAACTTCTAAAAATTCTTCTTTTTTGCATATTTCATTTTTTGCGATAAGTTCAGCGTACTCAAGAATATTCATTCCTTCCGTAAATGTAATTTCCTCAATATTTTTTATGTTAGACTGATTTTTAAGGCAGCTTAGTATTGTTTGGTAATCCATGTTTGTTTCGAGTTCATATGCTCCATGGGAAAAATTTTTGGCAGACCTGGTCATTTTAGCGTAAATTTTAAAAAATTGTTTCTCATTTATAACATTATTTTTCTTAAGTATATCGGCGATGGAATCGAGCGAAGAACCTTCCGGAATTTCAACTATCACTGTCCCGGCGGGTTTGCCGATAGCAAGCATATCATTTATTCCGATAATTGCGTACCTTGCAAGCAGTGCGGAGATAAGGCATAAAAACACAAACCATGCAATTTTAAAAAAACATCCGTTTTTTTGATATTTACTAAATTTTTCTTTTTTAAATATTTTCATTACAAACCTGCCTTTTAATTGCTGCTTCTATTATACACATTGACGCGTGATTTTTCTATATAGATAGGATTAGCTGAAATGTTTTTAATAAGAATCTAAAGTAGCATTGTATTTTGGTAGTAAAAAAGCAGGATGATAAGAAAGCTTAGCCTGCCGAAGCCCCGGAATTCCTAAATCTTCTTCGCGGTTGATAAATTCATATTTGCCTAAAAGAGTTTTGCAAAATTCGTTATTTATAACACTGTAAGCAGTTCTGAATTCAGGAAGCGCTTTTTCAAAGTGCACCAAAAAAACATTTTCATTTATTTCTTCGCCTATAGTACATGCGACTATCTTATCGTCTACTTCTATTACTCCACCAAAAAATCCAAATGTTTCATAATTCTCAAGCGTTTTTTTTATGGCATCCTGTTCATACAAAATGTCGCAAGATTTTGGTGTGTCTACCATATATGATTCAAACCATTTTTCAAAAAAGTCTAGATATCTGTTCTTTTCAGTCGGAATTATGATTTTATATTCCCAGTTAAACATTTTAGAGAATTTTGAAACATGGTTCTTTTTACCGTGATACTTTTTGCCGGGAAGAAGCGCTAAATTTTCAGTTTTGTAAATATATTCGAAATTATCTCTGTTAGGGACAAATTTAAATTTGCCAGGAAAAATTTCTTCAGTTTGTTGGACTTCGGAATCTAAAAAATCAAATAGCATTAATTGTGAGTATTCATTTTCTTTTGCGTCATTTATAATAGCGTCTATGGCTTTTTTAAAGTCTTTCGCGGTTTGTGCACCTTGCGGGCATTCATAAGTTGGAACGCCATTAACAATTACCTTTTTGATAATCATATTTTTATATTCACATATTTTGGTGGAATATCGTTTAGACCACAAGTAACATGTGGCGGGAGCAGATTTTGAATTCATCTTGTTTTCATTGGCGAGTATTTTTCGAATCCAATTTATATCATTAGCTGCCGGGGATTTAAATTCAAGGCTCATCGAATAATGTTCACCTCTCTTAAAAGATCTTTTATCTCACTATGAATTTGGCCTTTATTTTTAATTTTTCCATTTAAGGTACAGTTTATTACGAACCAGTTGTCTTTTTTGCCAACAAAACTTGCGATTTCTTCACATTTTTTCAAAAAAGTAGTGTCAGATTCATGAATATCTTTTTTGGCTTCATCGCCGCCGTACCTTTTTTTCATAAGCTCCTGCGAAATGTTAATAGGCATATTCAAATAAATAACTGCGTCAGGTCGCGGAAGCCCTAATTTATTATATTCATAATCGTAAAGCCAAGTTAGATACTCATTCCATGAATTTTCAGTAAGTTTGGCCATTTGATAAAAAGTATTTGAAGTAGTATACCTGTCGCAAATTATAATTTTGCCGCTTTCATAGCTTTTCCCCCAGAATTTTTTAAAGCTCGCAAATCTATCCACAGCATAAAAAGAAGCAGCAGCATATGCATTAACATCACTTGGGCTGCTCCCAAATTCAGAATTTAAATACATTTTAATTAGCGCCGATGAAGGCGAGGAATAGTTAGGGAAAGAAAGATATTCAGCAGTTTCACCTTGCGATAGTAAAAAATCCACAAGAAGTTTTGTCTGAGTATTTTTGCCGCACCCATCAAGACCTTCAATTACTATTAATTTACCGTCCATATGTTCTAAAAATTCGCTTTCTTTAGAGATTTTTAAAAAATGTTTTTACTTCCTTTATTTTCCCGCAGGACATTTTGCCCTCCGGACAAGATTTATTAAAGCAGGCAGGACCAGCGCACGCAAAAACATTTGGTGCTTTTTCGCGTACGAGCCTAAGCATTTCGGTGGCTAAGTTTCTTATTTCCCATTGGGCTCGATTGCAGCACCTGTGCTTAAAGAAATTAAGAAGGCTCCTTGCGTTAAATGTACATATTATTTTTGTTGCGCAAGCATTCGGAAGCACATAACGTGCGTCTTCGATTGAAACTTTTTCTGCAATTTTTTCGGCTGTTTGTTTATCTATTCCAGACTGAATTAAATCATTAATATGCTTATTTTTTAAAATTTCGGTTATTTTATCATAGTGATTCTGTGTTTCATCCATAGCACTTAAAAACTCTTCTTTTGCTTCAGGTATATTTTCAATTTCAGGTGGGATGATATACTCAAAATCAAAATTTTTAACGTATCGCTGGCTTTGAACACTATAAGACGCTATTCTATGACGTGTAAGCTGAGCCAAAAGTGCGCGTGAAACACCTTCAATCCCAAACGTGAAACTTATGTGTTCTAAAGGGCTTTCATGTCCCATTTCAGCAAGCATTTTAACAAAAGACTGCACTGCTTCATCTGTGAGCTTTTTTTGAGTATTTTCTATAGAAGATGGAGAATAGCAGAGCTTCGCGGCGCAAGCTATAAGTTTTTCTGGGTCGGGGGTATAAGAAATTAATTTCACAGTCATTTTTTACCGTTTCCAATATTTGAATTTTAATAAATTGTATCAAAATTCAAAAAATTATTCAATTTTGGGAATAAATTCCATAGCGTTTAATCAATTATTTTGGTTATTCCTCCCATCGTATGGCAAGGAGAATACAATCTAAAACATTACGAAGTAAACTTAATTAGAATAAATTTATAAGTAACTGTAAATAATAAGAAGTAAAAAATACTCGATTTATAAATTATAAATTTAGAGGGAAATTTTATGAAAAAATGGATTGCTGGCGGAATCTGCTTTTTGGCTTTTATTGTTGTTACAATTATTTTTATGCGCGGCGATAATGGTGGCAAAAAAGCCGAACCTGAACCTGTAAGCAATGGGAAATCCGGTGTGTCTGCAGCGGACAGCAAAAAAGAAACGCCGGCTGTTACGCCCGGCGGGTATACTATTAAAGATTATAAGGGCAATATTGCGGTTTTCGAACAAGGAAAAGAAGCTCCTTTTCGTAATACGGGGATCATCATTAATGAACTTCCTCCAGCCGATAGATCACTCTTAGAAAAGGGTATCAATGTTTCAAATCAAGAAGAGCTAAATCTTGTTTTAGAAGATTACTGCAGCTAAAAAAAAATCTCCCAAATCACAGAAAATTCTGTTTGGGAGATTGTTTGTGTTTTAATCAGTTTTTGTGGGAATTTTGGGTTTGTTTGGAGGAGGGGGTTGATACTGAATTGTTGTGTTTGTGAGTTGGATGTAAAAGGGTGAATCCGCTTGTAGTAGCACTTAAATTACTAGCAGCGGCTTTTAAACTGATTATCGTGGGTGCAATTTTTGGATATATTATTGCTCCTACAGCTACTAACCCTAAAACTACTACAACAGCTGTAACAACACCTGACACCAAATTTATTAGGATTTGTTTTGCTATCTTGTTCAAGTAAAGCGCTCCTTATGATTTAAATAAATTTGAATTTTATAATAAAAAATTTCATATAAGTTAATTTTATCCTGTTTATGTTATTCTGGTGGACTTAAGGGGATTCGAACCCCTGGCCTCTGCATTGCGAACGCAGCGCTCTACCAACTGAGCTATAAGCCCGCACATTTTTATGTTTATATCGATAAGTTTATAGTTTTTAGCCGTTTTTGTCAATTGACTGGCCATCTTGATTATGATAAATTTATAGATACAGCTTTTAAATTGCGGATATGGCGAAATTGGCAGACGCGCATGGTTCAGGTCCATGTGAACGTAATAGTTCATGCAGGTTCAAGTCCTGTTATCCGCACCATTTAAAAATTTTGTCGAATTTTGAATTTTATTGAAAGAGAAAATGATATGAGTTTAGAATTTCATCACATAGGTATCCCCATTGATAAGTCAAAATTAAGTGAAAAAGCAAGATATTCT
>JAEWWM010000062.1 GCA_023458915.1 Bacillota bacterium | reverse complement strand
TTTAGTTTCTAATCCGCCGGGTGCTTGCACTTTAAATTTTACCAATTATAGTAGCGGGACAACTGTAGCTCCGGACAAAAATGCTTTTTTGCCTCAAGCCTATTCACTATCCTCTAATTTATCTTATAATTTCACAAGAACAGATGTAAGTTCATATGCTTTTTCAAAATATAAATTTTATTACGATTCAAATCTTCAGCATGAAATTTCAAGTTCGCTTTATCCAATAAGCGGTGATTATCACATTGCTTTTCAAAATGAAATAACAGGAAGCGCAACCACGGAAAACTCGCTCGGAATGTGGTTTTCTTTGAACAATGACGGCGATCAAACGCTTAACAATTATAATTACGGCATATACGGCGGAGGAATAGACAGCGATAAAAATGGCGACATTTTAAATGTTTTTGATACTATTTATGTCGTAGCAACATTTAATACCAGCCTTCCCCAGGAAAATACTACTATTAATTTTTTGCCTCCACCAGCAGGCGCAGAATATTACAGTGTAGAAACCATGGAGGCTACGAGTTCAGACAGTACGTATGTTCAAGAAGGCGACATCCTTAATAACCCTTCCTATAATTTGAGTCGCAGCAGCGGATCTGGCGAATTCCTTTTTATTGTTCGTCTTAATGAAGGTTACGAAATGGACAATGGCGCTGTAAAAGTTCGGCCAGATGATAAAATAACACTTAAACAAATTGAAAACGTGTGGCCAACTGAAAATAAATATTGTTACAGTTTATCTAATTCATATACACCCGATGTTCAGGTATACATCGAAAGTGGTAGCGTACGAAAAAAGCCATGTTTAGTAAATTTCTCCGGTGACGGAACTAATTTTACAGATGAAAACGGAAATCAATTTTTAACTCAAAACCTAGATTACGGAAGCTCTTTCAATTTTTTTACACAAGCTAAAGACGGGTACACTAATGACGGCCTTACGTTTAATTTAATTATTAACGGGGATGAACAAGCACTTGAAATCCCAACCGCACAAAATCCTACAACTACACTTACCACCAGTATGGCAACAGTAACTGCATCGTATAATAGTGAAGCCCAAAATATCCAATATACGTTATCAAACATAAAAGGAGGGTTCACTGTAAAAGTCGATCGGCAAAGGCAAAAATTTAACATTTCATTTGAAATCCCAGACGGAATCACATATTACATCACAGCGCCCGATGGCACGCAAGAAAAAATTGATAATACCAATAGTGTGCAACAAGTGGAGTATGAACGCAATTTTTCGTTCACGGTTGAAGCAAACGAAGGCTACGATATAACTAGCATAGTAATCAGTGCAAATCACCAAATACTCGATTTTATTAATGGAAAGTATACTATCCGAGGCATAACAGAAAGCATTACGGTTCGTGCAGAAGGAATCACCAGCATTACAAATACAGTCACATTTACTCAGTCTGAAGGTATAACTTTTAAAGACACAAACGGCGCAGTCTTGTCGGCAGAAAATCAGGTAAATTACGGCGATTATCTTGAATTTAAAACTGTGCTTTCCTCGGCTTATTCAAGCTCGGCAATCACAGTTTCCGCAGAGTATGCTTCCGGCAGAACTGAAGATTTCAAAAGCACAAATGACCCAAGCATAGCACCGTATGTAGACACCAGCACAGGAATATATAAAATTATGATAAAGGAAAATACAAGGATATACGTAAATGGCCTGGCGCTTAACCAATACAGCATAAAACTCGCCAAAACGACGGGAATAATTTATTACAATCAATACGGAACTGCAGTGCTTTCCTCGCCGGCCGGCAGCGAAAATAATGATTTTATAATTCAAAACGTAACGTACGGCAAAAATTTTAGCTTTAAAGTTATGGCTGCCGAAGGATATGACATTTCAAATCTAAATGTTTATAAAAAAGCAGCCAGCATCGGTTCAACTCAAATAAAAATGTTTCCAGCAAATGAAGTTTACACAATCGAAAATGTAACAGATAGTTATACTGTAGCGGTAGAAAACGTCGCAAAAACTACTTGCCAGGTAACATTTAATTTGGTAGATGGCGTTAAATGCATAGATGATTATGGAAATAATCTTCCAAGCACGGTTACGGTAGAATACGGGGATAATTATACTTTTAAACTTTCTTTGGATGAAGCTTATAACAAATCCAGCCCAACGGTCACTATAAAAGGTACCAGCAACAATATTGCGCCGAATGCAGACGGAAGCTATACTATCCCGACAGTAAAAAGCAATATGATAATAGAAATAATAAACGTTACAAAAAATTCATATACAGCTACATTTGAAGCGGCTGAAGGAGTAGTTTACAAAAATTCCAAAAATAAGCCCTTTATCGAGTCACTAGATGTGGAATATGGCAGTACTCTCTACTTTAAGGTTTCACTACTCGACGCCTACGATAAATCTACACCCTGGGTACTGCTTAACGGATCCCAAACTCTAGTTGAAAACGGCGGTGTATATAGTCTTGAAAATATTAGGCAGGACGTAAAAATTTCAGTTAAAAATGTTGTTAAAAATCCGGAAGAGATAGCAATGGAAGATATAAATAACGTCCCTGACAACATCACATCCGACAGTGATGTTGATGCGGTAGTAAAAGCAACATTGGCATACCTTAGCCTCTCGGATGAAATAAAGGCTGAAGTTTTGAGCATAGCAAAACTAGAAACCGCCCAGCAACAAGCAAGTAAACTAACTCACGCTTCAGGTGGAATAAATATCGGGGGCGTTGATTGGAATATTAAATTAACAGTTACTAATTTAAGCAGCGATGACGCTCAAATGGCTGATTTCGCCAAAAATGTAGATAGAAAATCAGTCCTCTCGCTTTATCAAATGACTCTTATAAACCTGTTTACAGGTCAATCTTATGATGTCCCATATGGTCAAAAAGTCACGGTAACTATGCCAACTCCTGACCTAACAGGATATGAAAACGCAGTCGTTGCTCATCAGCTTTCCACTGGAAGTATGGAATACCTGGATGCTAATATAACAACCGGAACAGCGAAATTTCAAACATCTTCGTTTAGTCTATTCGGCATCGCTGCCAAGCAAATACCAAATTATGCAAAGAATCCCTCAAGCCTTACAATTTCAGTTGCAGGCCTTGTTGATAATGAAGAGGAGCTACAAACGCTCCTTGGTGAAGGCCTTGTTTCGCAGCTTGGCGACCTCACAGCAGAAAATCCAAGCCAATCAAGCGGAAGTTCAACTTCTGATACAACAGGCTCAACTTCCTCTACTAACACAGATGCGTCGGGCTCAAGCGCAGAAAGCATCATAGATAAAATCGGAATTAATAAAGTTTATACCTGGGCTATGAATAATGAGCTTTTATCAGTAATTTTAATAATTATAATCGGATCTGTCCTAATTGCAATTATATTTATTATAAGCAAAAAGAAAAATAAAGAATCTTAGACACTAATATTATACTTCAAGTTTGTCAAAAATTTCGAATTTTATTATTTTGGTAGTATGGAATTATATAGATAAGTTCTTGTTTCTCCTCCACCGTAATCGGAGGAGAAACACAAAAATTATATTTAATTACCACTGTCCTTCTGTAAGCATTGACATTATCACGCGGTAAGTATACTCAGGGTCTTTATAAAAATTATTTCTTATTAAAGATGCCGCATTCATATCGGGCGCATAAAGCGTAAGTTCCATCATATCGAATTCAACGTCCGAAATTTTACATGTAACGCTATATCCCTTATCGTTTTTTTTGATTGACACTTTATTTTCTTGTTCGTTTTTTTCTCGTCCGAGGTACAGTCCCGCGCTTTTAAGCGCTTTTTCTTTAACAGAAAGAGGAAGCGTACTGCTGAGTTCCTCAGCTATCATTTCTCCACTTTTGGTTATTAAATAGTAACCCTCATTACTTTCATCAGTGATAACATTATTGTTCGCAACCATTTCAGCAAATGCCTGACTTATTTCAAAATAATTGGCAAGCCCGTAGTTTTGTAAAATTGATGTTATATCGTTTTTTTTAAGCGGCTTTTTAAGCTTATCTAAAATAAAACATATAAGTATTTTTATTTCTTGCCTATCGTACAAACCCCCAGGGTTTACACCTGCAGTGAAAGTATCTTTTTCCATAACTACCTCTTTAATTGATTCTTTATATCTTCATGGTTGAATTTATATTATGAAAATGTTATAATATACCAAACAATTGTTTGATTATTCTTCGTTATTTTTAATGTTTCTTGCACTAAAGTTTATTTTATATTTTACTCCGAGCTTTTTTACCATCTTATTAATATCACTTTTCGCCTGGGGAAGATGCTTATTTTGGCACCAAACTTTCAGTATGATGTATATATTTTCGCCTTCATGAACTTTAATTTCAACTTCAGGTGCGGGAACATGAATAATTTTATCGTTTAAAATAAATTCTTTTTCAAAGTATTTATTAAATTCATCATACTTGTCGGTAAATTTATCAGATTCGTAAAAAATCTCTACAAGCTCAGAATTATACTCACTTTTTCGGCTTATGTTATTAGAAATAAGCCTTGAGTTCGGAATAACAATTGTTTGATTTTCATCCTCAGCTTGTAAAGTAGTAAAAAGCATCTCGATTCTAAGCACGGTTCCCTTGGCATTTTCAAATTCTATGTAATCTCCCACATGGATGGGCTTATTAACAACTAAAATTATTCCACTTACAAGATTTGAAAGGTTGTCCCTAAGTGAAATCCCTATTGCAACAAGAGATGCACCTAAAGCCGCAAATAGTGAGGTCATATTTAGTCCCATGTAACTCAAAACAGTAACTATAAGAATAACTCTCAGTGAAAACTTGAGCAGCGAATCCAAAAAAGATGTGATTCCGACATCAGAAACAGCTTTTTGAAAAAATATCATCACAAGTGTGCAAAGTTTATTTATAAGAAACCACCCTACTGTGAGTATAAAAAAGCTTTGAATTAAAGTCAGGGACCAGTTAATCAGCGAAGGTTTCCAGTAATTAAAAGTTTCTGTAAAAAATTCCACTCGTTCCCCATTCTCCTTTTTTGCTATTATATCATGTTTTTTAAATTCAATAAAATTACATATTTTATTTTAAAGAAAGGAAAGAATAATGCGTAAAAAATTAGGTCTTTTATTCACATCGTTATTTGTATTCTTAATGGTTTTTGCAAATGTTAGCGCTGCGAGCTACGAACTCGGAACAGAATCTTCGAAAGCGAGCTTTTCTCCTGAAGAAAAAGCCGTAGTAAACTTCATTATTAAATCAAATGAACAAAAAATTGCTTTAGAACCATTTAAATGCGAAATAAAATTTGACAGCAATACTTTAAAATACAGCAAAATAAATTGCAAGGGGAACATTAAAAGAACCGATATTAAACTTGAAAAAACCGAAAGCGGGGTTCTGGACCTAACTTATAATCCTAAAAAACTAAAAGAAATAGCTTTTGAAAATAACAGATCTGACCTATTTGAAATTATTTTCACTGTCAAAAATAAAGTTACTTCAGGAAAAGTTTTAGTACATGCTGATTTTAAAAATCCGGATTCCTATACCATAATATCTTCAAACGATGCTGAAATAAATATTAACGGCAACCCGGATATGGAAAACTGCAAACTTAAATCTTTATCTCCCGATTCGGGCGGCCTTTCGCCTGAATTTAATCCTAATGTTTTTGATTATAATATCGAAGTATCTTCTAAAACTAAAAATCTTGATTTTACTGCAGTACCGATAAGCGAGAATCTGCAAGTAAAAATAAGCCGAATAAAACTTGCAGCTGCGGGCAAAACTACAAATATAAAAATAACTGTTTCGAATAGAAGTTTAAAAATAAAATCCATTTATAACATTGAAGTTAAAAGAAACCCAAGAGACACGGCAGAAAAAGTACAAAAAAAAGAAAAAGAAAAAACAAAGGAAATACAGGCTAAAGAAGAAAGCAAAACAAAAGGCAAGCTTAAAAAAGCTAAAAAACAACCTAAATATGATTCCACCGAAATTAAAAACCAAAACTCTACAGATAGTGAAGAAAATAGTGAACTCGAAATAGAAGAAACAAACTCTGACAATTCTAAAAATAACGTAAATACCGCTGCTTCGCAAAATAATTCCTCAAAAATCTACTGGATTATAGCATTTTTTACTTTAATTGGCACATCTGGTTGTTATTTTACTTTAAAATTTATTAAATCTAGAAAAAATTTAACCAAAAAATTAAATAATTCCCTTAACAAGGGCTCTGAAAAGTAGTATAATACCTCCATTTAATAACTTATAATATTAGTATATTTATTTTCCCCCGCCAGCGGCGAGGGGGAAAAGTGAATTTTATTCTAATTGGAGGTAACCACAGTCATTAGTCTGTGAAAATTAATATGACTAATTATCTTATTAAAAAATTCGTTAAAAATAGTAACAATCCTAACAATTTAGATGTTAGAAGAAGCTTTGGTATGGTAAGCGGTGTAATTGGCATAATACTCAATTTAATATTAGCTATAAGTAAATTTTTTATAGGTTTTTTAACATCATCAATAGCCATAAGTGCCGATGCATTCAACAACCTTTCAGACGCCGTTTCATCAATTGTCACACTTATATGTTTTAAAACTTCTAACAGCCCCGCAGACAAAGAACATCCGTTTGGATACGGCAGAATTGAATACATTTCAGGGCTTATAGTTTCAATCGCCATAATATTCATGGGAATTGAATTTACTAAATCGTCTATTGAGAAAATTTTTGAGCCTGAACCTGTTTCATCGGGATTGATACCTGTAATAATACTTCTTTGCTCTTTAATAATTAAGCTTTGGCTCGGAGTATTTAACAAAAAAATCGGAAATATTATTAATTCAACAGCCATGAAAGCCACAGCTTTTGACAGTATCATGGACTCCATTATAACCGTAACAATACTCATAGGAATTGGGATTACATACCTCACAGGTGTATCGATAGATGCTTACATTGGCATAATAGTCGCGCTTTTTATAATTTTTACAGGCGTAAACATGATTAAAGAAACAATAAAACCTCTTCTCGGTGAACCGCCAAGCATTGAATTCGTTAAAGAAATAAATGAAATTGTCCTTTCTTCACCTGACATTTTAGGTGTACACGATTTAACAGTACACAATTACGGTCCCGGCAGAAGCATGATTTCGCTCCACGCTGAAATGCCCGCGAATAAAAATATTATGGAACTTCACGATTCCGTAGACTGCGTTGAAAAAAAACTAAAAGAACAATTCAGCTGCCCTACTATAATCCACATGGACCCAATTGAAACGGACGACGAAGTTGTAAATGATATGAGGGATAAACTTTCAAAACTAATAACGCTGATACATAAAGACGCTAAAATTTATGATCTTCGAATCGTGCCCGGAAGCACTCCGAATTTAATATTTCATGTCTCCGTTCCATACGACATAGAAAAAACAAACGATGAGATAATAAACGCCGTGAAGCTCAGCGTTAAAGCAATTAATCAAAACTATGAATGCATAGTCAATATTGACAGAAACTATTTTGACCAACATCCGTCAGAAGATACTTTAATCAAGGAATAAAAAATTACATGATAGCTAACAACCTAGACGAAAAATTTATGCTGGAAGCTTTAAAAGAAGCTAAAAAAGCTGAATTTGAAAATGAAGTTCCGGTAGGAGCAGTTATAGTTTTTGAAAATAAAATTATCGCGGCCGGCAGAAATCGGCGCGAAAGTTCTAAAAATGCTCTTTCGCACGCTGAAATTGAAGCCATAAATAATGCCTGCAACTTTTTGCAAAGCTGGAGGCTACTCGGCTGTACCCTTTATGTAACTTTAGAACCTTGCCCTATGTGCGCGGGAGCAATAATTAATTCCCGAATTTCTCGCCTGGTTTACGGTGCAAAAGATAAAAAAGCAGGTTCGTGCGGTTCAGTTATAAATCTATTCAACCCGCCATTTAACCATAAACCGGAAATTACAAGCGGAATTCTTGAAAAAGAGTGCTCTAATATTTTAACTGAATTTTTTAAAAAGCTTCGGGGAATTAAACTTTAATCAGTACAACTTTTCAATATCTCAGTCTGCTTATCTAAAACTTTCATTAGATGGTTAAGGTATTCTATACTTCCAATTGAAATTTTAGTTCCATCCTTAGTTGTAATTTTCTCACCATTGTTAGCAGCATAAACAATAGCTTTATAAGCTGCACTGCCTCTCTCCCAGGCAGCATCCCTAAAATTACAGTCAGCATACCGGGCAGCATTCCAAACAGTATCCTGGGCAGCATACCGGGAATCATCTATGGCAGCAATCCTGGCAGCATCCATGGCAGCGTCCCAAAATTCCCCCCATTTTTGATTTACTATATTCAGCATTTGGGCTTCTTCGGTTGCGTATTTCTCATCACCCAACCTCCAGTCAGGTGATAACTTTATATTTTTAAAATACTCATTCGTAGAGCTAGAGCTAGAACTTGAGCTTGAGCTTGTGCTTGTGCTTGAGCTTGAACTTGAATCTGTGCTTGAGCTTGAACTTGAACTTGTGCTTGAGCTTGAAGAACTACTTGATTGAGTTGTTGTTTTTAGTTCTTCTTTTTTATTTCCACCACCATTTAACATAGCATGCACGCTGGAAAGTGGTACAGAAGAAACTCCAACTGAAAGTGCAATTGACAAGACTTTTTTGCTAATATTATGATTTTTCATAAAATTTTAAAATCCTTTTCGTATTAAAATTATTTTACATATTCTTAATTATATTATAAAATTAATCAAAATTTCAACACTTCATTATTTCCTTTCCCAATTTTTACCTTGTGTATATTTTTTTGATTAATTCTTTAATATTTAGTGCATCAGAAATTTTAACAAAATCCTCGAATTTTAGCTGCTCAGCGCGATATGACGGATTTATTTCCGCTATTTTTAAAATTTCTTTTATTTTAACTTTTGAAATCTCAAGGCCCATACTCAAGGAATTTAAAAGATTTTTTCTTCTTTTTGAGTAAGCAACCTTGACAACTTTAAAAAACATTTTTTTATTTTTAATATCTTTTGATTTTGTTTTATCAAGTTCTATTTTTATAACGCTTGAATCAACATTTGGTGATGGTAAAAAGCAGCCTTTTTTAACATTAAAAAGAATTTTCGGCTCTCCGTAAAACCTAACAGCCAAGCTTATTGCTCCGGATTCGCGCGTCCCAGGCTCAGCGCAAATTCTTTCCGCAGCTTCTTTTTGCACCATAACCACTATGGACTTAATTCCAAGTTCACTTTCAAGAATGTACATTATAATTTCCGATGTAATATAATACGGCAAATTAGCACAAACACAGATTTCGTTAAATCCTGTGAACTCAGTTTTAATAATTTCATGCAAATTGACTTTTAAAATATCATTATTAATTATCTTAATATTTTTAAATTCTGAAGTAGTTTCTTGCAATATCGGGATGAGTTTTTTATCTATCTCAATTGAATCCACTTTTTTAAAGCGTTTTGCAAGCTCAACTGTTAGCACCCCTATACCCGGTCCTATTTCAATTATTCCCGCCTCAGGAGATTTTGCGCACTCACTTGCCATTTTTGGGCAAACTGAAGGGCTGACTATAAAATTTTGCCCTAAAGTTTTCGAAAATTTAAATCCGTACTTTCCTAAAAGTTTTTTTACCGTACCGATATCTGACAGATTTTCCAAATCAAAATTCCCCTGTTCACACCATCTGATTCGTAGCTATTTTATAAATCTCTTCGTAAGATCCTATTTCAGAAAGCAATTCCTCTTGTGATTCATATTCCTTAACGCCGTTTTCGTCGACAACTATTATACTTTTTGCGTTTTCTATGGTTGTAAGCCGATGCGCTATAACAATAGTGGTGCGGTTTTTAGCAAGCTCTTCGAATGAAAGCTGAACCAGCCTTTCGCTTTCTCTATCGAGCGAGGAGGTAGCCTCATCTAAAATTAAAATTGGCGGATTTTTTAAAAATACTCTTGCGATAGATATTCTTTGCTTTTGCCCGCCGGAAAGCCTTGAACCTTTTTGCCCGGCTTGAGTTTCATAACCGTCCGGGAAGTTCATTATAAAATCATGTGCGTAAGCTTTTTTTGCAGCTAAAATTATTTCCTCACGAGTGGCATCCGGTTTCCCGTAGCGAATATTTTCGTAAATATTATCGGCAAATAGATACACATCCTGCTGAACAACACCTATGTTGTTTCTAAGGCTTCTAAGTTTAACATCTTTTATATCTACTCCGTCAATTGTTATGCTTCCACTGGTAACATCATAAAACCTGGGGATCAAGCTGCAAAGAGTCGATTTGCCCACTCCAGATGCCCCGACGATCGCTACATAATCACCGGTTTTGATGCTAAGGTTAATGCTCGAAAATATATTTTTGTTCGCCTTTGCGTACTTAAACGATACATCATTAAAAATTATATTACCTTTAACATTTTCGAGTTCAATAGCACTGGGTTTATCCTGAATCTCGGGGTTAATGGCAAGAATTTCTGTGAATCTTTTGTATCCGGCTGCACTTTCTTGAAATTGCTCAACTAAATTTAAAATCCCAAAAATCGGGCCTACAACAGCATCTTCATAAAGCAAAAATGTGATAAGGTCGCTTATAGACGCATTATAATTTATTATATAAAGCACTCCAACCACCACAATTGCCGGCACCATGCTAGTTATAAAAGACATTATTCCGGGGTAAAAAATGCTCATTATATTAAAAGTTTCTCTTTTGCTTTCCAAAAACTCATTATTTTTATTTTCAAATTTTTTGATCTCAAGCTTTTCGTTAGCAAATGACTTCACAACACGAATTCCAGATAAAGTATCTTCAATCTGAGCGTTTATATCAGATATTTTTTCATGATTTTTTATAAAAGCTTTGTTCATTTTAGGCATAAAAAACCATGTAAAAATAACCATTATAATAAAAAGCCCCAGCAAAATAAGCGCAAGTTTGCAGTTTAAAATAAAAAATATAACAAAAGCTATGATAATCCTGCCGGAAGAAACTATTATTTCTTCGGGGGCATGATGCAAAAATTCGCTGATATTGCTAAGATCTACGGTTATACGTGACATCAATTGCCCAACTTTTTGGTCATCATAAAAATTGAGTGATAATTTTTGGTAATGATCAAATATTTCTGAACGCATATCTTTTTCTATTTTTGCGCCCATAAGATGACCATAATATGTTATAAAATAATCACATCCAAAATGAATTACCAGAAGCGCAAGCATTGCAATTCCGAGCCAGCTTACATATTTCACAGCTTGGTCTTTCGGGAAATTAATAACGGTTTCGGTTATATATTTAACAATCAAGGGAATTGTTAAAACTATCACCGAACTCATTACTGCAAAAAATAAATCAAGGAAAAATATTCTTTTATAAGGCTTATAGTAGGATATTATCTTTTTAATATTTTTAGCCTTTAATTTCAATTTCATTATTTTATCTCATCTCCCTTGCCAATAGCCAACAAAGCTATTATCTACAACTTAAAACCATACTATCACAATAAAGAAAATTTTGCACACCATATAGTAGCGTTGCTTAAGTAATCATTTTAGCTTTCTCTCTCGCCATATAGCGGGAGAAAAAACAGTTAAGTTATCATAAAGTAGGCGCTTTTAAAAATAGCGTATTTTTTAGAAAGATAGAGTAATGTTATCACGATTACACAAAATACGCAACAACATTTCTGATATTTTATACAAATTAACAATTAAACATATATCCTTACAAAGATAGCATTAAACATTCTCAAAAAGTTTTGCATTTTTTATAAAACCAAGGTTCAAAGGTCGTAGGCCTATAAGTCCTATTCCCCCTCCTGAACTGCACCCAAAAAGCTAGACAAAAAATCTAATTTTTGAGGTGGATATTAATGGTTAAGTTTGGCTACGAAAAAAGACTGGAAGCAGTAAAAGC